>NZ_LJYH01000029.1:0-127597 GCF_001440005.1 Mycobacteroides sp. H001 | reverse complement strand
CCATGGCCCCCACCGAAACCGCCGCCACCGCCGCTGCCGCCACCGAATCCACTGCTGCCGGCCCGCATCGAGCCGCTTGCCGCACCGCCACTGCTGGCCGGTACGAACGCCGCGGGCTGCGTGCTGGCCGCCTTGTGCTCCGCGTCGACCGTCTCCGATGCCTTGCGCAGGTCATTCGACGAGGCGCGATCGGCCTCCTCAAGCGACTTCAGGGCCTGACGAATCGCGTCGGTCAGCCGACGGGCCTCGGCCTGCAGATCCCTGTTGCCCTGCGGAGCCGTGACCGTGCCGTCGTCGGCAACCTGCAGGCCCTTCGCGTTGGCCTCGTCCACCAGCGCCATCACCTTGTCACGCGCCGCAGTCAGTGCCGAGTGCCCGCCACGGACCGCCTCGGCCACATTGCCGATCGCGAACGAGAGCCGGTTGGTCGAGGACTGCTCGCTCGATGCCTGGTCATACGCCGCCGCGAAGGACTTGCCCTTCCAGAACGACTCTGCCGAGTCCAGATCGCGGACCACTCCGTCGATGGACAGGTCCAGGTTCTTGCTGGCATCTTCGATGGCCTTCGCGGCAGCGTCCAGGTTGGCGACATCCCACCCACGTAGCTGCGAAATCGTCGGTCTCACAGCCTGACCTCTCCGGCCCTGGTGACCTGCCTGCCGTTAGCGGCGTCCTGGCCCGTCAACGAGCCCGAACTGGTCTGAACAAAGTGTGAAATGCCCTCGATGCGTTCGGACGCACCGCCCCCGGCGCGTTTAAGTGCCGCACTGACGGCCCGCAGCACCTCAGCGAACTCGGTACCGGCAACCGCGTTGGCCGCCGCCTCGAAATCAACATCGGGAAACGCATCCTTCGCACGTCCTGCGACGCGACTCGCCAGCCGAGCCATCTCGGCACCGTTGGCCTTCATGATGTCGCTCATAGATACCTCCCCAAGGAACCGGTCCCACACGCACACGATGGCGCGGTTCGTCGCCAGATTGTGCCTCTGATCAGATACGACGGCGCTGCTGCTGATTTGGTTCCATGTTTTTCAACCTTTTTTCGCCGAATCGTCCGGGGCCGCGTACGGGCGAATCACCAGGTCCTAGCCCCCTGGTGGGGAAGAATACGACCCATGGGCGACGAAGTCGCACGCACCCAGTTCACCGGTGAGCACCGCCGGGCCTATCGCACCAAGGTGCAGAACTGTCTGGACGTGTTCGAGACCATGCTGTCGGAATCCAGATTCGACTTCGAACGACCGCTGACCGGCATGGAGATCGAGTTCAACCTCGTCGACGGCAATTACCAGCCGGCGATGACCAATACCGAAGTCCTCGCGTCGATCGCCGATCCGGCCTTTCAGACGGAACTGGGCGCCTACAACATCGAACTCAATGTGCCGCCCCGCGCACTCCCCGGCTCGGCGGCCCTGGAACTCGAAGACGACGTGCGCACGAGCCTGAACGCGGCGGAGCAGCGGGCCGGCGAGCGCGGCGCCCACATCGTGATGATCGGCATCCTGCCAACGGTCATGCCCGAACATCTGGACGGCGCGTGGATGAGCCCGTCCTCCCGATACCGGGCATTGAACGACGCGGTGTTCAACGCCCGTGGTGAGGACATGCAGATCGACATCACCGGTGCAGAACGGCTCAGCGTCAGGTCGCCGTCCATCGCCCCGGAGTCGGCGTGCACCAGCATGCAGCTGCATCTGCAGGTGGCCCCCGACGACTTCGCCGCCAACTGGAACGCCGCCCAGCTGCTGGCGGGCCCTCAGTTGGCGCTGGCCGCCAACTCACCGTTCTTCTTCGGCAAGTCCCTGTGGGCGGAGACGCGCATCGAGCTCTTCACGCAGTCCACCGACACCCGGCCCCAGGAACTCAAGGTGCAGGGGGTGCGCCCACGGGTGTGGTTCGGCGAGCGCTGGATCACCTCGATCTTCGACCTGTTCGAAGAGAACGTCCTCTACTTCCCATCGCTGCTGCCAGAGATCTCCGATGAGGACCCGGTGGCCGAGCTCGCGGCGGGGAGGGCGCCTCGACTTCAGGAACTGCGGTTGCACAACGGAACGGTCTATCGCTGGAACCGCCCGATCTACGACGTCGTCGACGGCACACCGCATCTACGCGTGGAAAATCGCGTACTGCCCGCCGGGCCGTCGGTGATCGATGTGATGGCCAATGCCGCGTTCTACTACGGCGCGCTTCGAGCCCTGTCCGAGGATGATCGTCCGGTCTGGACGAAGATGACTTTCGCTGCGGCACATGACAATTTCCTGGAGGGTGCCCGGCGTGGCGCAGAAGCCAGAATGTACTGGCCCGGCGTCGGCGAGATCACGGCCGATGAACTGACGCTGCGGCACCTGCTGCCCATGGCACACGAAGGATTGCAACGCTGGGGGGTGGCCACCGAGGTGCGTGATCGTTACCTCGGTGTCATTGAGGCGCGAGCGAAATCGGGCATCAACGGCGCGGCCTGGCAGACCCACACCGTCGGCGCGCTCGAAGAGCGTGGGTTGACTCGCAAGGCGGCGCTCAGCGAGATGCTCCGGATGTATTGCGAACACATGCATTCCAATGAACCGGTGCACACTTGGAAGCTGATCTAAACATGCCGTGCCGCATCACATCACGGTGCATATCGGCGCCGGTGTCTCCGCAATTCGATCCAGCACTCGCAGATTGGCCACCACATCGCGGCTCTCCCGTGCAGCGATCGCGTTGACAAACACGGACATTGGGGCGGGCGGACTGTAGACCAGCGCCCCCTGCTGTGCGATTTGCAGATCGCGCGCCAGGATCACGCCCGGATCGAGAACGTCCGGCACGGCGGCCAGCACCGCGGCGAACCGCCAAGCGCTATCGCGAAATGCTTTGACCGATTCGTTGATCACCGCGATCTGACGTTCCTGGAGCACCGCATACAAGTCGGCCAACACCGGAGACAACTCGTTGATGTCTCCCACCACGCCGTTCACCTGACTGGCCAGCACCGCATTGAGCCGGTTGAAGTCCTCGCGCAGCGACTGCAGCTGGGCACCACCGGCGACATTCTGGGCAACAATTCCAAGGTCGAGACCAATGTGCGCATTGACCCCGGCGAGCATGTGCTGCACCAGGATTGGCTGCTCCAGGTGAGCCGAATCAAATGTCACCTGCCACGAGTGCGCGGGTTTGCCGTACCGACCCGGGTGGAAGTAACCATTCAACGCAGCGAAATAGCGCTCGGCGAATTCCACATCGAACCGTTCCATCCGTACGCCATCCTGGAACACATGTTGCTCAATCGCGACGCCGACCGCGAGAGTGATCCTCTTATACAGCGCCGCGAAGTATCCGAGCCTGCTTGATACCCCGATTGACCACATGATGATCGAGTCGATCGCGGCAACGACTTCATCGATCGTCCTGCAGGTTGGCAGGGGATCCAAAGGAGGTATATTCTCTTGCACGCCTTTGCCTTTCAGGAATATCTATCCGGTTTCACCGCGCGCGTTTATCTGAGGAGATAGAGCCCGACCGTCCCGGCATCATTGGCCGCATAGACCGCCTCACCGGCACCACATCCTGCCTGATTGGCCGCTTCTACCGCCGAGGGAGCGTCCGCATGATTACCCATCCAGCGCCACTTCTTCACGCTGCCTACAGCATTGAGGTATATGTACAGTCCCACGGTGCCGTTGTCATTCACTTCGAAGACCACCTCACCGGCGCCGCACCCTGCTTGATTGGCCGCTTCCACCGCCGAGGGAGCATCCGCGTGATTACCCATCCACTGCCAGTTACTCATGAGAAGTCCTTGCCTGTTCGATAGCGTCACCCGCACCGCGCGGGCAAAGCTACGGTGGCATCGAACTCCCGGCCCAGGCACGAGTAGCCGACTACCTACATTTCGCCGCGCCTATACCCGAACTCGCATCAGATAGGTCATCTGCGCCGGAAAAGTGCTGGAGAAGCCCCAGATCTACGCTGCGAGGACTAGGCCAACGCTTCGGCCAACTGTTCCAGCTCTTCATCGGTGCCATCGACGTGCGGGCTGATCCGCAGCACCGGTTTGGTCATCTCGAACGGTGCTCGCACGGTCTCAGCAGCGGTCGCCACGATCCCATGCTCCTCGATGAGGTGCGCGCGCACCGCGACGACGTCAATGTCCCCGATGGGCTCCAGTGTGGTGATGGCACTGGGCTCGTCCACCGACTCCACCACTCGCCAATCGTTGAGTTCTCCCAGGATCTTTCGGGCCGCCCGTCCACGCTTAGCCAACGCGCCCTGAACCTCCGAGGGACCGGCCGCCAGATGCTGCCCCACCGCGACCGACAGCCCCACCCAGCCCGCGACATGTGCCTCGATATGGCCGGCCCATTGCGGAATCAGATGTGCAAGAGCTGGATTGACGGCAAGCACGCCCACACCACGCGGACCGGCCAACCACTTACGTGATGGTGCGTACATGGCGTCGGCGCCGAACGTGCAATCGATATGTCCCAGTGCCTGCGCGGCATCGACAACGACCGGCACCCCGGCCGCGCGCGCCAACGCGACTACGTCGGCGGCGGGCTGCACGGTGCCGCGGTGGCTGCCGACAACGGTGAAATGCACCAGGTCTACCTTCTCGCGGCGTAGAAACCCCTCGATCCCGTCAGTATCGGCGCGGCCGTCTCCGTCGACAGGCAACCACACCGGAGTGAATCCGAAGTGGTTCATGATCATCAGGTTCGGGCCGAATTCACCGGGCAGACAGGCGACAACCCGTCCGGCATCGACCGGCCACGACTGCAGCAGCGTACGCAGGGCATCGGCGGCGCCGGTGGTGAATTGCACCTGTGCCTCGGGCATGCCCGTCAGGTGACGTACTGCCGCACGTCCAGCCTCGAGTACCGGGGCCGCGGCTTCCTGCGCCACGTATCCGCCGATCTGCGCCTCGTGTTCGGCATGCTGAGCCACCGCCCGAATGGTGTCAACGCTCTGCCGTGAGCAGGCGGCCGAATCCAGGTGCAGACCGAGAACCGGTGGCCGGACCTGCCGCCACACCTCACCCAAGCTCACTGTTTCACCGCCAGCGACAGTCCGAAGTCATGGGAATCATCTGTCCACCAATGGGTCTGGCGCAGGCCCGCAGCGGCCAATTCCCGTGCCACACCCTCCCGCCGGAACTTGCACGACACCTCGGTCAACATCATCTCCCCCGCCCCGAAATCTACGACGAGATCCAGAGCTTCGATGGTTACCCGCTGGTCGCGCACGGAGCGCAGCCACATCTCCATGCGTTCCTCGTCACCGTTCCACAATGCGACGTGCTCGAAAGCCTCCAGGTCGAAATCGGCATCGAGTTCACGATTGATCACCGCCAGCACATTGCGATTGAAAGCGGCCGTCACACCGGCGCTGTCATCGTAGGCACGCACCAGGCGGCCGGTGTCCTTCACCAAATCAGTTCCGAGTAAAAGCATTTCGCCGGGTTGTAGGGTGTCCGCGACATCGACCAGGAATCGTGCACGCGGCTGCGAGGTCAGATTTCCGATCGTGGATCCCAAGAAGACGACGAGACGCCGGCCCTCCCGGGGAATCCGCCCGAGGTCCTGCTCGAAGTCGCCACACACGGCCCGCACCCGCATCCCCGGATACTCGGCGACCAGAGCATCCCCCGCCGCGCGCAGCACACCGGAATCCACGTCGAAGGGGATGAACGTTTTGGGAGCCAACGCGTCGAGCAGCATCCGCGTCTTTTCCGAGGTGCCGCTACCCAGCTCCACCAGGGTGTCGGCACCCGAAGCCGACGCGATATTGGCCGCATGAGTACGAAGTAGGCCAGCCTCTGTCCGCGTTGGGTAGTACTCCGGCAGCCGAGTGATCTCGTCGAACAGATCGCTACCCACCTCGTCGTAAAACCATTTAGGAGGAAGCGATTTCGCATCTGCGGTCAGACCCTGCCGGACATCACGGCGCAGCGCCTCGGCCGCCGCACCAGAGGCTAGGTGATTCTCCAGAGTCATGGTCATAGTGGCGCCACCTCTACCTTCCCATCGCGTACCCGCACCAATCTCCGGTCCGGGATGTCGACCCAGGACGGGTCGTCGTCGTACGGTTCGCTCGCCACCACCACACCGTCGGCGGCCTCCAGAATCGACAGGGTGTCACCCCAGGTCGTGGCGATCAACTCATTTCCGTTGGCCGCCAGAATATTCAGTCGCGCTGATGGATCCGCGGCGCCGACCTGCCGAACCGTCTCTCCCAGGTTCTCCAGGCCCGACGCGAAGATCCGGGCCGCCAGCACCGCGCTATCGACCACCGACTCCGCACCCGACACCTGGCCCACCGCGCCGCGATCGACAATCCCGTTGTGCGACAACAGCCAGGTTCCATCCGTGAACGGGGCGGCGGCGGACTCGTCGATGGGCATTCCGGCACTCGCGGACCGAACCGCAGCCACCACGCATCCGCTGCGTAACACCGGAGCCACCGAAGCGAAGGATGCATCACCCCACAGCGGACGTGCACTACGCCATCTACGGGGTGCCCCGTCGATGAAGAACCCGGCACCCCACCCGTCGGCGTTTACCAGACCATGCTTTTGGCGTCGTGGTGAATACGACTGCACCTCAAGGCCATGCGGCGGCTCCAGCATCAACGACGCCAGGCTCCGTGGCTCACCCAACCAGCCCAGATGACGACACATGCTAGACGTCCCAGGCCAGACGAACGCCGCTGAAGATCTGCCGGCGGATCGGATGATCCCAGTTGCGGAAGCTGGGCCGCATGATCGATGGGGACACCGCCCATGAGCCCCCGCGCAGTACGCGGTAGTCACCTGCCCCGGTACCTTCGAAGAACGGCTCGCTGTACTGCTGGTAGATCATCGGGGTGAAGCCGGGCCAGGGCCGCAGTGGTGATGTGGTCCACTCCCACACGTCGCCAAGCATCTGTTCAGCACCATAAGGCGACGCCGATGCCGGATAGGCGCCGACCGGGGCCGGTCCCAGGGCACCTCCCCCGAGGTTGGCCCGGTCACGGCTCGGGAGGTCCTCGCCCCACGGGAATCGCCGACGCACATTGACCTCCGGATCCCAGACACAGGCCTTTTCCCATTCGGCTTCGGTCGGCAATCGCGCGCCCGCCCAGGCGGCGTAGGCCTGCGCCTCGTGAAAGGTGACGTGCTGCACCGGCTCATCGGGCACTCTCTGCAACTCACGCCCGAACCGCGTCAGCGTTCCGCCGCGGTTCCAAAACTTGGGCGCCGTGAGGTCTTCCATGCATCGATGTGTCCATCCGGCCTCGGTCCAGAACTCCTCGCGCCGATATCCGCCGTCGGCGATGAATGCCGACCACTCGGCGTTGGTCACCGGAACCGTGCCGATCCGGAAACTCGGGAGATCCACCACATGTGCGGGGCGCTCATTGTCCAGCGCGAACGGTTCGTCGATCGCGTCGACGCCGAGTACGAATGGACCCGCCGGCACCAGCACCGAGGTTCCCACCACTCCTGGGCGCCCCGGCGGCAACGGGTCCACGCGCTCCAGCAGGGCAGCCCCGCGACGAATCGATAAGGCCTGCAACATGGTTTCGTCATGCTGATGTTCATGGCTGAGCACCATGGCGTAGGTGAATTCGTCCGAACGTGCCGATCCGTCGGAGGGCAGTGCCTCCAGCCGGTCCAGAACCCGGCCTCGCACCTCGTGACAGAAGGAACGTGCCTGTGCCGGGGAAAGCAGCGGCAGCTGCACCCGGCTGGCCCGGGTGTGACGGAACGCGTCATACAGGGACTCGATGTCGCCGGGCAGCATTCCCGGTTTCTGCGGATCACCGTCGCGCAGTAGCCAGAGTTCTTCCTGCTGTCCGATATGCGCCAGGTCCCACACCAGTGGACTCATCAGGGGGTCGTACTGACGATGGAGCTCGGCATCGTCATGATCGGTGATGGTCAGCGTGCGCAGACGCGCGGCTTCGAGGTCGCGCGCCAACTCTTCCCGGATCACTGAGTCGCCCCCGAGAATGCCTGCTCCACACCGTATTCCGCGACATTGTCCATGAAGTCGTCGGCGGGACATCGGCCTTCTTCGACACGCTCCAATAGGAAGGCCATATCCGCGGCCAGCTCGGACGGCGCCACCGCGCACGCCGCCGCCACCAGCCGACGCCCGGCCGCATGGAGGGCGGGATCCGCCAGGCCGGCTCGCGATGCCGTCTCCCACGCGTCACCAACGGGTTCGACCGTCTCCGCGGCGATATCGGCGACCTGCGGATGGTCGAGCGCGGCGACCGCGGTGAATGCCAGCGCGGGCCACCACCAATCCGGTGCGGCATCCAGGTACCGCAGCTCCAACCAGCGGCGCGGTCGCACCGGAGGAAACAGCGTGGTCAGGTGATAGTCGAGGTCGTCGGTGGTGGGAGCGCGCCCTGCAAGCCGCACGGTCCCGTCAGCCCAGGATTGGAACGGCACATGGGTGACAACCGCATCGGCGCCGTCCTTGTTTCGCACCAGCATGACGGGTGCTCGCAACGCGTATCTGACCCAGGATTCGGTCGGGTCGGCGCCGATCTCGACCGGGGCGCAGCGTCGCGGGTCCAGGTTGTCCCAGATCCACTGTCGGGTGTTTCGCCGCCCCGTACGCCGACCGGCCAGCATCGGCGAGGAGGCCGAGAGCGCCGCCATCGTCGGACCCATCCGCTGCGCCAGCACAAATCTGTCCCGCCACTGCCGCGGTGTCCCGGACTGCAGATTGACCTGCAATGACGCGGTGCAGGTCATCATCTGCAGCGCGGTCTCACCGAAACCAGCAGCACCGAAATGGCCCGCCATGGCGCCGTACCGTGCTGCGGGATTGACGCGTTCGGGGGTGCGCAGCGGGTCGGTGCCCAAGCTGGCCAGCGCAATCCCGGCGCCACGGTATGTCGAGGTCAGGATCGAGTGATCGGCCCGCATCGACGAGATCGCCGACCAGATATCTGCGTGCGGGGGTCCGGAGAGTTCGACGGCCCCACCCGGTTCAAAGGTGATCGCGCTGCGACCGGGCAGATCGTGAACGGTCTCCGCGATGTCATGCAGCCGATTCCAGCCGACCCTGCGGTGCGGAGCCGTCAGCTCGACGGTATGAGATTCCAGCTCCAGCCCGACCGTGCCGACATGTGCGTCGGCGAAAGACTGCCGAGCGATGTGCTCGGCAGCCTCGTCCGCGTTCGACAGTGTCTCCACTGTCGAAGTGGTGGCCATCTCTCCAATGTTCCATAGGCCACCGACAAGTAGCGCTACTTCGGCTGGAGGCGGGCTCCGCCGTCGATGCGAATCGTCTCGGCATTCATGTAGCTGTTGGTGACGAGCTCCAGCGCCAGCGAGGCGAATTCCTCGGGGTTGCCCAGGCGCTGCGGGTAGAGCACGTTCGGTGCCAGGCGGTCCTTGAACTGTTGCGCGGAGTCGCCCTCACCGTAGATCGGGGTGTCGATGAGACCCGGCGCGATGGTGTTGACACGGATGCCCACGACCGACAGATCACGCGCGATCGGCAGCGTCATGCCCACGATTCCGCCCTTGGACGCCGAGTAGGCGGCCTGGCCGATCTGGCCGTCGAACGCCGCGACTGAGGCGGTGTTGACGATGGCGCCGCGCTCACCGAACTCGTCGACCGGCTCTTCCTGGCTGATCGCGGTGGCCGCGAGACGGATCAGGTTGAACGAGCCGATCAGGTTGATACCGATGACCTTGGAGAAGATGTCCAGCGAGTGTGCCGAGGCGTACTGCCCGTCCTTGCCGATGGTGCGGCCGGGCCAGCCGACGCCCGCGCAGTTGATGAGGACGCGCACCGGGCCCAGCTCCTTGGCGGCGTCGACGGCGGCGATACCGTCGGCCTCGCTGGTGACATCGGTGTGCACGAACGCGCCACCGAGTTCCTTGGCCAGAGCCTCACCCTTTTCGTCCTGGACGTCGGCGATGACGACCTTGGCGCCCTGCTCAGCGAGCAGGCGAGCAGTTGCGGCACCCAGACCCGAGGCGCCACCCGTGACGATTGCAGACACACCATTGATATCCATGAGCCGCACCCTAACCGATCAGTTGGTTGGGAGATCGAGGCCCCATAGTCTTTGTATCCGTGACCGATGACCGACTCGCCATCCAGGATCTCGTCGCCCGGTATGCCAGCGCCGCGGACCGCCGCGACGTCGACGCGCTCGTCGCACTGTTCTCGGCTGACGCCGAACTGATCCGGCCCCCGGCCCTGCTACGCACAGGTGATTCGGCAGCCCTGAGGGGCCGCGAGGCGATCGCGGATTCGATTGTCGCGGCCCTCACGCCGCTGCATGCGACGTATCACCTCGTGGGCCAGCAGACGGCCGCAGTCCGCGGCGACGCCGCGACGGGCGAGGTCTATTGCATGGCCCACCACATCTACCTGCGCGGCGACCAGCATCACGACAACGTGATGGCCGTCCGCTACCTCGACACCTATGAGCGCGGAGCCGCCGGTTGGCTCTTCACCCGCCGCGAGCCGGTCGTGGTGTTCAGCGAGGACCGGCCAGTTCGAGTCGGCTAGCGCACGCGGCCATCTCCTCGAGCACCGCTTCCAGCGTCGTGGCGCGCCGCGACGCGGACAGCAGGATTCTTCCCGCACCGCTCCGGTGCGCCTGCTCCAGCGCCGCCTGGTCCACGCGATGCAGACCATGCCCCAGTACGAGGTCGATACCCGCGGGATCTCGACCCGCATCCGTAGCAGCGGCCCGCATGACATTGAGCGCGGCCGACAGTTCCTCACCAACTAGACCCAGCGGTTGAAAGCCATCGCCCAGCCGCCCCGCGCGCCGTGCCGCGGCCTTGCTGTGCCCACCGATGTACAGCGGAACACCTTGTGGCCGAATAGGCTTGGGGTAGGAATAGGCGTTGTGGAACCGGTAGAAATCCCCGTCATATGCAGCAGGCCCATCGGTTGACCACAGTGTGCGCATCACCGCGACGGCTTCATCGGTAGCCGCGCCGCGATGGTCGAAGTCGCCCCCGCACGCCTCGATCTCCTCACGCATCCATCCGACTCCCAGGCAGACCCGCAGCCGCCCCCGGCTCAATCGGTCCAGGGTCGCCAGACGTTTGGCCAGCACCACGGGGTGATGGTCGGGTAGCACCAGCACCCCGGTGGAAAGACCCAGTGTCGTGGTGGCACCCGCGACAAACGACAGCAGCTCCAGCGGGTCGGGGATGTCGACATCATCGGACAGGTGTGACTGACCGGTCGGTGAGTACGGGTAGGTGCTCTGCGTGTCTCCGATAACGACCGCATGCTCCACCACGGAGATCTCCGTGAATCCCAGCCGCTCTGCGGCACGCGCGAATTCGAGGATCTTGTCGGGTTCCGCGGTCATCCCGAGCTCTACCGGAGCAACAACACCGATCTTCACCGCCACCTCCAATAACCCGTGCCTGCCGCATCCTCAGTGTCTAATACGTGGGATGAGCCTGATCACCGACCTCCGCTCAACATCACGTCTGGGTCTGATGGTGGCCGTGACGGCCGCAGCGGTGGGTGTCATCTACGGATACGACTCCTCGAACATCGCGGGTGCGCTGCTGTTCCTGACCGACGATCTACATCTGTCCACCAATGACCAGCAGGTGGCCGCCACCGCGGTGGTGATCGGCGAGATCGTGGGCGCACTCATCGGCGGCCCACTGTCCAACAAGATCGGCCGGAAACGGTCAATGGTCCTGGTGGCGGCGACGTTTGGAATCTTCTCGCTGCTCTCCGCACTGGCCGTCGACCTGAACACCCTGGTCGCTGCGCGATTCTTGCTCGGGCTCACGGTGGGTGTGTCGGTGGTGGTGGTTCCCGTATTCGTCGCCGAGTCCTCCCCCACCAAGATCCGGGGTTCGATGCTGGTGCTCTACCAACTGGCCTGCGTAACAGGGATCATCGCCGGGTACCTCATCGCCTGGGCGTTGTCGTCAACGGGCAGCTGGCGACTGATGCTGGGTCTGGCAGCCATCCCCGCCGTGCTGGTATTGATCGCCCTGCGCAAGCTCCCCGATACGGCTCGCTGGTACATGATGCGTGGCGACCGCGCACGGGCACGCGAGATCCTCACCACGGTGGATCCCGATATCGACGTCGACCACGAGCTCGATGAGATCGCCGACGCCCTGCGGTCCGAAGGCGGTGGTTCGGTGCTGGCACGACTCAAAGAGATGGTGACGCCGCCCTACAACAGAGCAACTTTTTTCGTTGTCGGCCTTGGGTTCTTCATTCAGATCACCGGCATCAACGCTGTCGTCTACTACGGGCCTCGCATCTTCGAGGCGATGGGCATGTCCGGATATTTCGCCAAGCTCGGTCTGCCCGCGCTCGTTCAGGTGGCAGCGCTGCTGGCGGTATTCGTGTCCATGTCGACCATCGACCGGATGGGCCGCCGTCCCATCCTCATGATCGGCATCACCATCATGATCATCGCCGACGCCCTGCTGGTCACCGTATTCGCAATCGGTGGATCATCATTCGGCGGCGTGCTGACAGTTCTCGGCTTCCTGGGAATCGTGCTCATCGCGGTGGGCTTCACCTTCGGGTTCGGCTCGCTGGTGTGGGTGTACGCGGGCGAGAGCTTCCCGGCACGGCTGCGCTCCTACGGGGCCAGCGCCATGCTGACTTCGGACCTGGTGGCCAATGCCGTTGTCTCCATGTATTTCTTGACGTTGTTAACCGCACTCGGCGGCACCGTGGCGTTCGGGGTCTTCGGCGCTCTGGCGTTGGCCGCCCTCGTGTTCGTCTATCTGTTGGCACCGGAAACCAAGGGCCGCAACCTTGAGGAGATCCGGCATTTCTGGGAAAGCGGAGGCAAGTGGCCCGAGGCGTAGTAGTTGGGATAGATATCGGCGGGTCCAAGACCCGCGCACTGGCCGTCGCGGACGGCAAGGTGATCGGCGAGGCGCTGGCAGGTAGCGCCAATTTGCAGTCGGTGAGCGAGGAGCAGGCGAAAACCGTTTTCGCAGACATCTTTTCCGAGTTGAACCGGGACGATGTCTCCCGCGTAAGCGCCGGGTCGGCCGGAGTGGATACCCCCGAGGGCGCGCAGGCCCTGATTCGGCTGCTGCAACCGTATGCACCTCACGCCGACATCACCGCGGTGCACGATACGCAGCTCATCCTGGCGGCGGGTGGCCTCACGGCCGGCATCGCGGTGATATCCGGTACCGGATCGGTGGCCTGGGGGAAACGCGGCGACGGCGCGACCGCGCGAGTCGGCGGTTGGGGCTACCTGCTCGGGGACGACGGCAGCGGCTACGGCGTGTCCAGATCTGCTGTGCGGCACGCTCTCTCTTTGTCCGATCGGGGCGATCCTCCCGACGCGCTCTCGCAACGGTTCACCACAGAGTGCGGTGTCACCGAGCCCGCACAGCTGCTGGATCATTTCTATGCCCACCCCGAACGCCGGTACTGGGCCAAGATGGCAGGGCTTGTCTTCGACCTCGCCTCGGCAGGTGATGACGCCGCACAGGTGATCACCAGGCAAACAGCCATCGACTTGGCCGCCTTGATCGAGGGTGTCTGCCTACGATTGGGCCCTGGACTGCCTGTGGTACTCGGCGGGGGCCTACTGGTCAACCAACCGGGCCTCGTCGCCGATATCATCGAACGTACACGCAGCACCGGTGTTTCGGATATCGCTGTGCTGCAACGCGAACCGGTGTTTGGAGCATTGGCCCTGGCCGGGGTCGATGTCGACGGATTGGAGAAGGCATGACCGCGGGGACGCATATGGCTGACGAGATCCGCCAACAGCCTGCCGTATGGGGGCGGCTGCTTTCGGAGGGCCGATCAGGCATCGCGGAGGTAGCAGCCAAGATCGTCGATTACCGGCCCCGCTTCGTGCTCTTCGTCGCGCGCGGCACCAGCGACCACGCCGCGCTGTACGGCAAGTACCTCACCGAGATCATCCTGCAGGTCCCGGCCGGTCTGGCCTCCCCTTCGACCATGACGACCTACGGTGCGCGGCCCGATCTTTCGGGTGTGCTGGTAATCGGAGTCAGTCAATCGGGGGGCTCCCCCGACCTGGTGCAGACGCTGTCGGTGGCACGCGAGCAGGGAGCGCTGACCGTTGCCGTGACCAACGCCCCGAAATCTGCGCTGGCCACCGCTGCCGAACACCACGTGGACGTGTTGGCCGGCCCTGAACTGGCGGTTGCGGCCACTAAGTCGTACACGGCGCAATTGCTGGCGCTGTATCTGCTGCTCACCGATGTGGCGGGCCGCGATAACACCGCGGCCGCCCTGCTCCCGGAACGCGGTGAGGAAATCCTGCACAGCGCCGTGGTGCAGCAGCTGGCTACCCGGTACCGCTTCGCCTCACGCCTGGTCACCACTGGTCGCGGCTACTCATACCCCACCGCACGCGAAGCCGCCCTCAAGCTGATGGAAACGAGTTATCTTTCTGCCCAGGCATTCTCCGGGGCAGATCTGTTGCATGGCCCGTTGGCCATGATCGATCCGCAGGTACCGGTGATCGCGATCGTGCCCGATGGGGTTGGCGGCCGGGCCATGAACGACGTGCTGCACCGGTTGGCCGGACGCGGAGCCGATGTGTGCTGCGTGGGATCGGCGGACGCGGTGGCAGCCACCGGGCTGGGCGTCACCCTGGAGCCGACGCTCGAGGAGCTTTCGCCCATGTTGGCCATCATTCCGCTGCAGCTGCTTGCCCTGCAATTGGCGATCGGCCGCGGAGAAGACCCTGATGTACCACGAGGTCTATCCAAGGTGACCGAAACGCTCTGACATGACAGTGCCCGGATTCTTCGATATGCACGTGCACGGCGGTGGCGGCGCATCATTTGGAGACAATCCGGACGCCAATCACACTGCCGCAGAATGGCATCGGTCCCACGGCACCGACGGCATGCTGGCCAGCCTGGTGACTCTGGCGCCCGATGACCTGCTCAACGCCGTGCGCGTGCTTGCCGGCACGGCGGGCACCGGGGGTATCGCCGGTATACACCTGGAAGGCCCCTGGCTGTCGCCGCGATATGCCGGAGCTCACGATCCGCGGCTGCTGCGCGAACCGGACCTTGCCGAGCTCGAGCGGCTACTGGACGCGGGCGCCGGGCATATTCGGATGGTCACCATCGCGCCCGAGCTCCCGGGCGCCATCCCGGCGATCGAGTTGCTTGTCGCGCGCGGCGTAGTGGCGGCAGTGGGGCATACCGATGCCACGTATGAGCAGACCTTGCAGGCCATTTCGTCCGGTGCCACCGTCGCCACTCATCTGTTCAACGCCATGCGCCCGATCCACCATCGCGAGCCCGGCCCCATCCCGGCACTCCTGGAGAGCCCGGCGGTGACCATCGAGTTGATCGCCGATGGCGTACACATCCACCCCGCGATCTACCGAACGGTGCTGGCCGCAGTGGGACCAGACCGAATCGCTCTTGTCACCGACGCGATGTGCGCCGCCGGAATGCCCGATGGTGCTTATCAATTGGGCCAGCTGCCGGTCACCGTCGCAGCTGGCGAGGCGCGGCTGCCCGACGGCACCATTGCCGGCAGCACCGCGAGCATGGCGGACCTGTATCGGTTCGCGGTGGCACAGGCAGGTCCCGAGGTGGCCGACCTGCAGACGTCCGTCAATCCCCTTCGCGCGGTGCGTGTTCGGGCCGCTTCGTAGCGGGGCCCGATGATCCTGGTGATGCGCAAAACACGTTCGTAACGCTCGGGACCGTCCGAGCATGTCCGCATGTCAGTCACGGTGTTACGGACTCTGACCAGTAGATGCGTACAGGCCTTACGCACTCCGTTATCGGCGATCATCACGTACGGACCGACGATCGCGTCATCATCACGGCGCAGCGCACTGATCATGTATCGCCACTGGAAGCCGTCACGCACTGTTTGGTTCGCGCACCGCTGCCACAAATCCATTTCACTGGAAGCGAAGTCGCGGGCCTCGTCGTCAGAGGGGAAGACCGCAACGCTTTGCGAGACCTGGACGGTCCACGGAGCCGCATCTTCGAGCTGCTGGTCATGCGCGGCCATGTACGGCGCGCGGTCGTAGGTGGCGATGGACGCGCGAACCACGCTGCCACAATCGGGTCTGTCCGTCGACAGATCTGGCAGCGCATTGAGCCGATTGACCGTCGGGAAGCCAACTCCCAGCACCGACGACGCCTCTTGCGGCGTCACCATCAGGTCATCGATCGCGGCGGGCGGCACGATCGAACCCGGATCCGCATGCGCGGGTGACGCCAAAAGCATCCCCGCCATCGTCGTCACGACCGCCCATGCCGGAACTCTCATGACTTATGCCTCCCACACTCGTGGACCGACGATCTTCATCAATTCGAATGCCCGCTCACCGTCACTCTTGGAAACCGTTGAGCACGTTCGGATATCAATGGTGACGTTGCGCTCGCTGAGAAGCACATGCTGACATGACGCATACGCCGAATCGTTCCGTGAATAGCCGACCGCGAGCAGGTTGTCGACCTGCGTGACATCCCGAATATCCACCGTCGCCACCAGAGTGGTGCCATCGATGGCCAGCTCGGAGACGTTGATGGTCTGATGTTCACACGCCCGCCAGCGATCGGCCTCGCTGTGCGCGAAGTCGCGGGCCTCCGCATCGGTGCCGAAGACGGCCACGCTCTGATCGACCAGGGTGAACCAGCCGGCGTGATCCCAGAGTGCCTGGGAATGCGCGGCCACGTAAGGGGACCTGTCATAGCTCGACACCGAAGCCAACACCACACTTCCGCAGTCCGGGCGATCGGTATCCAATGCGAAGGTGGCACTTTGCCGCTGGACATTGGGCAGAGCCACGCCCATCACCCGTTCGGCCTCTCGCTGGGTGAGCATCAGGCGGTCGATCGCCGAAGGCGGCACATGGGGCGATGGTTCGGCGGCTGCGACAGCCGGGTGCAGGACGCCGAGTACCGCCACCAGTGCCCCCACCACTGATCGCATGCTCACCCCCTGGCCTCGGCCCCCGATTCTTGTGTATTGAACTCTAGGACCCGATGCGGCGCAGCTCGTTGGCCAGCTCAGCCGAATCGGGCGGCTGTGCTCCGGAACGGGTGCAGGTGATCGCCGCCGCCACCGCCGCACGGTGCAGCGCCTCGGACAGCTCAAGCCGCCGCTGATAGAACCCGTCAAGGAAGGCGCCGGTGTACGTGTCCCCGGCACCGACGGTGTCCACAACGCTGACCTGGTGGGCGGGGATGCGCAGCGGCGAGGATTCGCCCCGCCGGAAGGCCAGCGAGCCCGCCGCACCGCAGGTGATCAACGCGATCCGGATGCGGGGGTAATCATCGAACCAGCGGCCCACCACACCCGCGATCGATACGCCCGGGTACAGGAACTGGAGGTCTTCGGTGCTGGCCCGCGCCACCTCCGCGAGAGCCAGCCACGAAGTGATGCGCTCGATATACGTCTGGCGGTCGCCCAGGAGCGTTGGGCGCACATTCACATCGAAAATGAGTGGAGCGTCCGAATAGTGCTCGACTATCCAGGCCCGCAGCGCCTCGCGCCCTGGCCAGAGGACGCTGGCGATCGAGCCCGCCCATACCGCCACCGGCGCGAGCGCCGCAACAGGAAGCGATGGTGGAGCAACATTATTGGTGGTTCCCTGCCAATAGAACCGGTACTGGGCGACACCCAGCTCGTCGACTTCCGCGATGGCCAATGTCGTAGGAACGTCATGACGTATCACCAACGACTCGTCGACACCCGCCGCGGTCAGGTTGTCGATGCACCGGCGCCCGAAGACGTCGTGAGACACCTGCGTGAGAAGAGCGGTTCGCGTGCCAAGCCTGGCGGCGGCGATCGCGGTGTTGTACGGACCACCGCCTGGTACCGAGCGCCACAATCCGTCGGCCGCGGGCACCACGTCGACCAGCGTCTCGCCGCAGACGACGAGGCCATCTCTGTCGGGCACGCATCGAGGCTACCCGAGAGAGGTTTTGTCACAGCATCTTTGAGTGTTCCTACGCCTGAGCCACCCACGGCAGCAGGGCCTGGATGAGGTCGAGTGCACGGTTCCCGTCGCGCTGACCACAAACCCGCACGTCGATAGCCACGTTCCGTAGTGGCGCGAGCGCGTGCTGGCAGTACATGGCTCCGCCGTAATCCGTCGGCCACGCGTACCCGACCACCAGAACCTCCTGCACCTGGACGATCTTGCGAAGCTGCACCCATTCACGACGCGTGCTTCCGTCAGGTTGCGGCAGGAGCGAAGTGACCCGCTGGTTTTCGCAGGCCCGCCAGCGATCCGCCTCACCGAGCGCGAAGTTCGTCGCATCCGACCACTCGGGAAAGATCACCATGCTCTGGTCCACCAAGCGCGTCCAGCTCGGCCCGTCCGTCAATGACCGGTACCGCCCAGACAAGTAATTGGAGGATTCGTAACTGGCTGCCGACGCCAAAACCACACTGCCGCATTCGGGTCTGTCGGTCCGGTCCGACACCAGCCCGGCCCAATCTCCGGACACAGACATGCCGGACCCCATGACGGGACTCACGTCCCCGGGCTCAAGCATCAGACCGGGGAGCGCGTCCACCAGCACCGGTAACTCGTCAGGATTCGCCGAGGCGGTGCCCGACGACGCCGCCATCGCCAGCACACAAAGAACCGACGCCACCCCCAGAACAGACCTCATAACCGCAGGAGCCTAGACGAGCAGCGGGAATGACCCCCTGGGTTATTGACACTCCTCTCGAAATATTGTTCCATGCGAATGTATGCATTAATGGAGGGAAGTTCATGGCCGTGGCAGCGCTCGTCGTCTATCTGGTCTTCATCGCCGCCGGGCTGGGCTGGAAGAGCTACCGACAGTGGCGAGCCACCGGCTCCACCGGCGTCCGCGGATTCCACGGACGCCCCGGGTCACGCGAATGGTTCGCGGGGGTGGGATTCATCGCCGCGATAATCGCCGCCCTGTTCGCACCCATCCTGCAGCTGGCGGGACTTATCGCGCCCCTTCCCGCGCTGGATCATCGATCCCTTCAGATCGCGGGGATCGCACTGGCGGCAACGGGAATCGTCGCCACAATCGGGGCGCAGCAGACCATGGGCGAATCGTGGCGGATTGGCGTCGACACCCGTGAGACCACCACGTTGGTGAGCAGCGGCGTTTTCGGCTGGGTGCGCAACCCGATCTTCACGGCAATGCTGACCTTCGCGGCCGGATCGGTCCTCATGACCCCGAACCTGTTGGCCCTCAGCGGTTTCGTATTGCTCGCCGCCTCGATCGAACTGCAGGTGCGGGTGGTCGAAGAGCCGTATCTACTCGCGACACATGGCAAGACCTACCGCGACTACGGATCCCGGGTCGGACGATTTCTACCCGGGATCGGCAGATTCAGAGCCCCGGGTTGATGAGCCCACCACCGCGGGTGGTGGCCAGCTCATAGGCCGACTCCGCGTGCTCGGCGTCGTCGAGACCATCGGACTCGTGCTGCGGATGCGACCGAATGCCCATGGAATGGCGCAGGCCCAGCCCGATGACCCCGGTGACCGCAACCGAGTAGGCGAGCACCGCCGCCACGCCCACCAGCTGCAGCCAGAACTGATGCAACCCGCCGCCGTACAGCAGCCCATTGACACCGGCGGGGGCCGCGGCACTGCCGACAACACCGATCATCAACGTACCGACCACGCCACCCACCAGGTGCACACCTACCACGTCGAGCGAATCGTCATATCCCAGACGGTATTTCAGTTCGATGGCGAGAGAGCTCACCGCACCGGCCACCGCACCGATCACCAGCGCGCCGATGGGCGTGACCGCGGCGCACGAAGGCGTGATGGCCACCAAACCCGCGACGACGCCCGAGGCCGCACCGAATGAGGTGGGCTTGCCGTGCCGGACCTTTTCAACCA
Source organism: Mycobacteroides sp. H001 (assembly GCF_001440005.1). Classification (NCBI taxonomy): domain Bacteria; kingdom Bacillati; phylum Actinomycetota; class Actinomycetes; order Mycobacteriales; family Mycobacteriaceae; genus Mycobacteroides; species Mycobacteroides sp. H001. Next base: position 107,777 of record NZ_LJYH01000029.1, on the reverse strand, counting down.
GCAGCCAGGCTGCCATCGACATGGCGCCCGCACCCAGGGTGTTGGCGATGACGATCGCGGCGGTGCCATCGGCGGCCAACGCCGAACCGGCGTTGAACCCGAACCAGCCGAACCACAGCAGCCCGGCACCGAGCATGACGGCAGGCAGGTTGTGGGGGCGCATGGCCTCGCGCGGCCATCCGCGCCGCTTGCCAAGAACGATGGCCAGCGCCAATCCGGCAGCACCCGAATTGATCTCCACGGCCGTACCACCCGCGAAGTCGAGGACGCCCAAGTTCGCGAGCCATCCGCTCTTGTCGGCAGTGGTGCCCTCAACCGCGAATACCCAGTGCGCCACCGGGAAGTACACCAGAGTTGCCCACAGTGCCGTGAACGCGATCCACGGCAGGAAGCGCATCCGGTCGGCAACCGCACCCGCGATGAGCGCCACCGTCACCATGGCGAACCCCGCCTGGAACATGACGAACACCAGCGCCGGAATGTTGGTCGGGCCCCACAGCGGCACCGAGGGGGCCTTGTAGTCGCCCTCGAACAGATGCTGCAATCCGGCGAACTGGAACGGATCGCCGAGTAGTCCGCCACCGATGTCGGTACCGAACGCCATCGAGTACCCAAAGGCCACCCAGAGCACCCACACCACGGCGACGGCCGAGAAGCACATCATCATCATGTTGAGGACGCTCTTGGCGCGCACCATGCCGCCATAGAAGAAGGCCAGCGCCGGGGTCATCAGGAGCACCAGCGCGGCACTCGTCAGAACCCAGGCGGTATTGGCCGCGTCCGGCACTCCCATATGCGGAAACATGCGCTGGCTACTCCCGGCTCGTGCGATTAGGTCAGCGTGAGTGTAGGGAAGCCGCCGGACGGGCGTGCAGGACCTGTTCTAAACTAGAACACGTTCCAGTTTTTAGACCCTCCTACTAGTCCGCTGCCGGGACCCCATCCCGCCATCCGCCTGCCCCTCTTCCCATCACCCAAGGAGAAGTCATGCACACCCCGATCTGCGACGAACTCGGTATCGAGTTCCCGATTTTCGCCTTCACCCACTGCCGGGACGTCGTCGTCGCGGTGAGCAAGGCCGGTGGCTTCGGCGTGCTGGGCGCCGTCGGATTCACCCCCGAACAGCTCGAAATCGAGCTGAACTGGATCGACGAGCACATCGGTGACCATCCCTATGGCGTCGACATCGTCATCCCCAACAAGTACGAGGGCATGGACGCGAACATGTCGGCCGAAGAGCTCACCAAGATGCTCCAGTCGATGGTTCCGCAGGAGCATCTGGATTTCGGCCGCAAGCTGCTGGCCGACCACGGAGTACCCGTCGAAGAGGGCAACGACAACGCCCTGCAACTGCTGGGCTGGACCGAAGCCACCGCGACCCCCCAGGTGGAGATCGCGCTGCGCCATCCCAAGATGACGCTCATCGCCAACGCGCTCGGCACCCCGCCGCCCGACATGATCAAGCACATCCACGACGCCGGCCGCAAGGTCGCGGCGTTGTGCGGTTCGCCCAAGCAGGCCCGCAAGCATGCCGACGCCGGGGTGGACATCGTCATCGCCCAGGGCGGCGAGGGTGGCGGCCACTGCGGTGAAGTCGGCTCGATCGTGCTGTGGCCGCAGGTGGTCAAGGAGATCGCACCGGTGCCCGTGCTGGCCGCCGGGGGTATCGGCAGCGGCTACCAGATCGCCGCGGCGCTGGCCATGGGTGCGCAGGGCGCATGGAGCGGCTCGCAGTGGCTCATGGTCGAGGAGGCCGAGAACACCGCGGTGCAACAGGACACCTACGTCAAGGCCACCAGCCGCGACACCGTGCGGAGCCGGTCCTTCACGGGCAAGCCGTGCCGGATGCTCAAGAACGATTGGACCGAGGCCTGGCAGACCGAGGGCAATCCCGAACCGCTGGGAATGCCCTTGCAGTACATGGTTTCCGGGATGGCGGTGGCAGCCACTCACAAGTTCCCGGATCAGACCATCGACGTCGCCTTCAACCCGATCGGCCAGGTCGTCGGCCAGTTCACCAAGGTGGAGAAGTCGGCCGCGGTCATCGAGCGTTGGGTCCAGGAGTACCTGGAGGCCACCAACACGCTCAACGAACTCAATGAGGCCGCCGCGTCGGTGTAAGGACCAATCGAGTGTGTGGATCGTGTCGCTTTCCGGCCGGATGTCGACACGATCCGCACACTCAACTATCCAGCGCGCTTGTGATCGACGCAGAGCTGGCCGGCGGCATCAGATCTCGATACTTCCGGTCGGCCTGCACCATCTTGTACCCAACCACCACCAGCACGACCAGACCCACAACACCGCCGATCCGCGTCATCGCGTAGGCGGCCTCGCTGGGCTCGTTGGCTTCGGGGTTCCGGTATTTCCAGGAAGACAGCACCTGCCACTGGCTCTTCGGATCAAAAATCGACCACAACAAAAACGGGACGACGATAAGCCCCAGAAAAAGAAGCAATCCCCCCACACCTACCCCTACTGGCCCAGGCCGTTTTGCATCGTGTTGGCCAGCACGTTCACCGCAAGGCTGCCGTTCCCCGGCTGGCAGACCTTGGCCTGAAGCAACACATTCTCGCGCCTGCGGGTCTGGTTGAAGCAGCGACGGTCGAGACCGGCCTCCTCCTTCATCCACGCGGCGTCGGCGGCACCGGCCGCGGGTCCTGTGAATGTCCACACCTCGCGTCGGCCGTCATTCAGGAGCAAGGTGGCCGTCTGACCGGAGCATCCTTGAGTGCGGTCCACCACTCGATGGAATGCGCGGTCAGCGGCATCGTTGTTGGCGAACACCCCGATCGACTGCTTGACCAAATGCGTTGCATCCGTGGCCGAGTCTTGCGTCGTCGCACCCCGGAACGAGGCCAGATCCGGATCGGCGTACACCTCATCGAGCCCAATATCCGACCAGTTGTTGCATTCGGGGATATCCACCGAGAACGCCTGGAACGGCTGGGTGAACTCACTATGCGACCCGAGCTGCGCCCCCAGGACATTGCTCACCGATCCGCGCGCGAGCACCGCATAGTTCACGACGCCCGGATCGGATGGACGAGCTCCCGCAACGGGGGCCAGCGCGAGCGCGACCACCGTCGCAGTAGTCACCGCCGAGGCGATCTTGATGGTCATGCCCGTCCCTCCATGGCATCGGCGAGGGCTGCGGCGATGTTCTCGCCATTCTTCGGCACACACGCCTTCACCTGCAATAACACCTCGCGCTTCGCACGCATCTGCACGTAGCAAGTAGCCCCGGTGGCGCTGGCCATCGACCAGCTGGCCGTGGTGTCTCCCGACTTGCCCTTGGTGATGGTCCATGTTTCCCGCGCACCCTGACCATCGGTCACATCCAGAGGTACGCCGTAGCAGTTGTCCATGAACAACAGCGCGACAACCGGATCCACCGCGGCGATCGGGCGCTGAAAAACCCCCACCGCCTGCTTCACGGAATACGTTGTGTCCGAATTTGATTTCCGTGACGTCTGCCCGCGATACTCGGCCAATTCGCCGTTACCGTTGAACACCTCGTCCAGCCCCACATCGACGAAGCTCAGACAACTCGGTTCGCTCACCTGATAGCCGGCCGTCGGAGATTCGACAGTCCGGATGACGGGAAGCTCGGTGCCGACGATCGAATTCACCACCTTGGGCTTAAGCACGACGGCATCCGGGCCAACCGCCTGGGCCGCCGGCGCGAACACCAAGGCCAGCGCCGATACCCCCGCGACGACGAACCCGCGCATCAGACCCGCGCCTTGACCGTCACCTCGATGTTGCCGCGGGTCGCGTTGGAGTACGGGCACACCTCATGCGCCTGCTCCAACAGGTCATCGGCGACCTCCTGGGACAGCCCCGGCAGGTAGCCATCCAGCTCGGCCGACAGATCGAATCCGCCCTCCGGGGTCTTGGAGATTCCCACCTTCGCGGTGATCGATGTCGCGGGGTCGAGCTGCACCTTCGCGATACGCGCCACCAGATTGAGTGCGCTCAAGAAACACGCCGAGTACCCGGCCGCGAACAACTGCTCAGGATTGGTGCCTTCGCCGTTGCCGCCCATTGCTTTTGGAATTCGGGTGTCTAGATCTATCCGGCCATCCGACGAGCGCACATGCCCGTCACGGCCTCCCCCGGTCGACGTGGCTTCTGCGGTGTAGACGGCCTCATTGGACATACGACGAGCATACGGATGGCGCCGGCCCCCTTGAAGAGAACCGGCGCCATCCAAGAACTCCCCTACTGCGCGTCGAGACCGGCGCGAACACCCTCTTCGACGGCCTTGCCCAGCTCCGGATCTACGTTCTTCCAGTATTCGAACACCCGGGACAGCACGGGTTCACTGACGCCGCCCAGCACATGGCCCACGATGTTGCTCGCCAGCCGCGCGCGCTGTTCATCGTCCAGCACCTCACGGACCAAGGTTCCGGCTTGGACGAAGTCGTCGTCCTCGGCGTGCTGGACATACCCGGCACGCACGGCGGTGCCGTCGAAATCCCACACCCCCAGGTCGCCCGCTGCCTGCGGATCGGCATGCGGACCCCCGAAAGAGTTGGGGGCGTATACCGGAACCTCGGGATCATTGAAGTGATATCGCATCGCGCCCTCCTTGGAGTAGGAATTCACGGTCGCGGCCCGCGCCTCGTTGGGCGGCAACTGCGCATAGTTGGTGCCGATCCGGTACCGATGTGCGTCGGCGTAGGCAAACACCCGGCCGAGCAGCATCTTGTCGGGTGAGAAGCCTATTCCCGGAACGATATTCGATGGTTCGAAGGCAGCCTGCTCGATGTCGACGAAGTAGTTCCCCGGGTTGCGATTGAGCGTCCACTTGCCGACCTCGATCAAGGGGTAGTCCTTCTTGGACCAGACCTTGGTCAGATCGAACGGATTGAACCGGTATCCCTGTGCCTCGGCCACCGGCATGATCTGCACATGGAGGGTCCAGCTCGGAAAATTGCCTTGCTCGATCGCATCCCACAGATCGCGACGATGTGCGTCGGCGTCGGATCCGGCGAGTGCATCCGCTTCCTGCTGGGTCAGGAAATCCTGGCCCTGATCGGTCCGGAAGTGGTACTTCACCCAGAAACGCTCCCCCTCTGCGTTGACCCACTGATAGGTGTGCGAGCCGTATCCGTTCATGTGGCGGTAGTTCTTCGGGATCCCGCGATCACCCATCAACCAGGTGACCTGGTGTGCCGTCTCGGGACGCAGCGTCCAAAAATCCCACTGCATGTTGTGGTCCCGCAATCCTGATCCCGGCAACCGCTTCTGCGAGCGGATGAAGTCCGGGAACTTGATGGCATCGCGAATGAAGAAGACGGGGGTGTTGTTACCGACCAGGTCGTAATTGCCGTCCTCGGTATAGAACTTGATGGCGAAACCACGCGGGTCACGCCAGGTATCGGGACTTCCCTGTTCGCCTGCCACCGTCGAAAAGCGCACCAGTGACGCTGTTTTCGCACCCGGCTGAAACAGCTTGGCCTTGGTGTACTTCGAGACGTCCGCGGTGACGACGAGCTCTCCGTACGCGCCGGCACCCTTGGCGTGCACGATGCGCTCGGGAACGCGTTCCCGGTTGAACTGCGCAAGCTTTTCGATCAGATAGTGGTCATGCAACAGAACCGGGCCCTGGATGCCCGCGGTCAACGACTCATCGTCGCTCTCCACTGCGATTCCGGTGTTCGTGGTTGTACGGATGGACATGAAAACCTCCTCGAAACCTGATTAATTGGGCTGACATTCGGGGCACAGGCCCCAGAACACGATTTCGGCCTCGTCGACCACGAACCCCGCGGTGTGTGACGGCTCCAGGCACGGCGCATGCCCGACGGTGCAGTCCACATCGGTGACGGCACCGCAACGGCGACAGACCAGATGGTGATGGTTGTCGCCGATACGCGTCTCAAAGAGCGCCGCGGAACCAGCCGGTTCGATACGTCGCACCAGCCCGGCGCTCACACAGGCCTTGAGCACGTCATAGACGGCCTGTGTGGACACCTTCCCAAGATCGGCACGCACCACCATCGCGATGACATCTGCGGTTGAATGTGGATGCGCCGCAATCGCGTTCAGAACCGCGACGCGCGGAGCCGTGACACGCAGTCCCGCCCTGCGCAATGCAGCGGCTGGGGCGGGGGGCTGTACTGCGGTCACCTCACCAGTATGCGCCTTTTCTGGAATGAGTCAAGAAATGGTGTCTCTATCCGAACGGGCCGTTGAATACGAAGTAGGCCCCGGCGGCGATCAATACGAACCCCACCAGGTGATTCAGGGTGAGCTTCTCCCCCAGGTACCACACCGCGAAACCGAGAAACACCGTCAGCGTGATGACCTCTTGCATCGCCTTGAGTTCGGCGCCCGAATACACCTCACTGCCAAGACGATTCGCGGGAACTGCCAGGCAGTACTCGAAGAATGCGATGAACCAGCTGACGAGCACCACCACCCACAACGGGTGATCCTTGAATTTCAGATGCCCGTACCAGGCAAAGGTCATGAAGATGTTTGAGCAGATGAGCAGCACTGGCGGCAGGAACCGGGCAGCAATCATGTCCACATTCTGCAGATCTTCCCTGTCAACCGCCCACAACCGCTAGCCTGCTGCGCATGAGCGGTGCCGCATTGCAGGACCGGTACGTCCAGAGCTGCCTCGGCGGACTGCATGTGCGGGTCGGCGGTAACGGGCCCGCCATCCTCTTCTGGCCCAGCCTGCTGATGACCGGGTCCATGTGGACCGAACAGGCCCGATACTTCGCCGACCGCTACACCGTGATCCTCGTCGACCCGCCCGGCCATGGTGACAGCCAGGCCCTGCACCGAATGTTCCGATTCGAAGACTGCGCACACAGCATCGAACAAATCCTCGACACCCTCGGCATCGAGCGCGCACACATCGTCGGCAATTCCTGGGGCGGAATGATCGGGGGAACCTTCGCGGCACTGCATCCCGGCCGTGCCGGAGCGTCCGTCTTGATGAACGCCACCGCCTCGCGCGCGAACATGCGTCAGACCGTCGAGTTTCGGCTGCTCACCGAGATAGTCCGGCTGCTGGGCAGATTCCGCGAACCGCTCACCACCCGCGCTGTGAAGGCCTTTATCGGCCCCACCATCATGCGCGAGCGCCCCCAGGTAGAACAGGCGATCCGCGCCGAACTGCGCGATCTCAACGTCGACTCGGTCTATTGGGCGGTCAACAGCGTGGTTCCGGCACGGCCCGACCAACGCGAGCTGTTCGGGCGCATCAGCACACCGATCCTGGTTGTCGCCGGGCGTGAGGATCCCACCTTTCCCGTCGCCGAGACCGAGCTGATGGCCGAAGCGATCCCCGGCGCCGAGTTCGTGATCATGGAGAACACCGGACATCTGGCCGCATTGGAACGCCCCGACGAGGTCAACGCACTGATCGACGAGTTCCTCAAGCGGCACCCGCTGGAGGGCTAGAGCGCCCGTGCCCTGCGCATGTCCTCGATGGCCCCGGCCCGGTCGCCCAGCTCGTTTCGGATTACCGCACGCAGCGCGAGCGCATCGGCGAATCCGGACTCGATATCGAGGGCCTCATCGACCGCCGAGAGGGCTTCGTTTGGTTTGCTGGCGCCCTTGAGCGTCCACGCGTGGGCGTAGTGGTTGATGGCGTCATGGCCGCCGTATCGCACGGCAGAGAGTGCGCAATCAATCGCATCGAAGTGCCGCCCCATGCTGCCGAGGCAGTAGGCCAGAATGCGCCAGGCCCGGGAATTCTTGTGCTCCAGCTCCAGTGCGTCATTGGCGAGACGCAACGCCTCGCTGTCGTCTCCTGACGCCAGAGCCTCGCTTGCGCGGGTTGCCAGCTCCTCAGCGTCCACAGATTCGAAGGTACGCGAACCCTGCCCGCCGGTTATCCACTCATCGGCGGCGATGTCGATCAAGGTTCCGCTAGCAATCATCGGCAACCATCCTAACCAGCCGTCATAGACGTGTCGATAACTCTGGTGACAAGCGGATGTTAGTTAGCCCACACCGGCCCGCAACGGGTTCACCGCGAATTCGATCACCCGATAGGGGGCATGGTCGCGCGAATCGGTGTTCCACTGGCTGACGTAAATGCTGAGCCGATCAAGCGTGGAGTCCGGCCCGATATATCCGCCATACGGCTGGGCCAAGGTGTTGTCCCACGACTCGGGCAGCTCGTCGGCGACCTCGGGCCAAGCCCCGGCGTTCACCACCGTGGTCGCCGGTACCGCGCCGAGCCGCGTGGGGTTGTCGGCAACCCGCACCTCGACGTTGCCCGTGGTCTGGTTGAAGTAGGACAGCACCGCCTGTCCGTCGACCATCTTCATGCTCAGCTCGCCCAGGTGGTCATCCCACAACGGCGTCACGGTGGCACCCCAGGTCCATCTGCCCTGAGCGTCGGCGCCCCACCCCTGCCACGTCGCGCGGTCGGTGAACGTGTCCGGCTTGGCCCGGTACAGAACCACGGGTCGCGAACGATCGAATCCGTCGCTGACGATGTACACCCACCCCTTCGGCGACTCAGGGGTCCATAGCGGGTCGTAATAGCCGCTGATCTGAGTCTGCTGGCCATTCGCGTAATCACCGGGTCGTACCGATCCGGGCACCGTCGGCCATCCGGCACGGAAGGGGTCAGGCTTCACCAACCGTGTCGACTGCGGAACCAAGTTCTTGGTGACGGCGATGAACAGCCAGTTAGTGCCGTTGATGTCGATGACGCCCGAGGGAAGTTGCGAGAATCCCGGCGGCGTCGGGTCTTCCAAAAGTGGGCGGTCGGTGCCCAGCACACCGGAGTGACGCACACCGGATGCGTTCGGCACCGTTTCCGTGTCGACGCGTAGCGCCACCGGCGAGTACCAGCCGCCGTATCCCACGCCCTGCCCTGCGAAGCTGTCACCACAGATCTGCAGCATGCCGCCGGTGAAAACCATGAACTCACACAGATCGGTGGCACCCAGGTTGTAGTCGGAGGTCGCGGTGCCCGTTCCCGCGACCGGTCCAACGCGCACCACCTCACCGGGGTCCAGCGCAGGCAGCGACGCGGGCTGCAGCGGGTCAGCGAATGCGGCTGGGAAGCAGGGCAATTGCAGGCTTGTGAACGTCAGGAGCGCGGTCAGCAGGATCGTGCTGCCCCTGATGCGCCGCACGCCTCATCTCCCATCCGACGCCAAGGCGCCACTAACCATCCCAGGACAGGGTAGCCAGTGGCGCCGGGCAGTCGGATCGCGATGGACCCGGGTCAGGGGCGCGGCGCGGAGGGTGCGGGTGGCGTGGAGGGCGCGGGCGGCGGCGGCTGGTCGCGCCGGTCCTGACGCTCGGGCGGCTGCGGCGGGATGAACGCGGGACCGCGCTCGATGATGACCGGCCCACCAGGGGGAAGCATCGGAGGCTGACCGTCCCGCTGGAACATCATGTGCCGGCCGTGCTCACCGGGGCCACCAGGACCGCCGTGCCCACCATTCCCGCACTGCGAGCCGGCCAGCACGCCGAGACCGAAGGTGACGCCGAGGATCACGAATGCACCCGCGACGATGCCGACAACGGCGGCGATCTTCACCAGCAAGGTGTTACTCGCCGAACGCGGCGCGGGTGCGGGTGCCTGCGGAACAGACACCGGATTCGTTGGTGTATCGGGATTGTCTGGAGTTGTCATGCCCCGAGCATGGCCGAACCGACTGACCATTGCCCAGGGAAAACCCGTGAAGTTCCTGTGAGTCAGCTAGCGACGAGCAGTTCGGCGATCTGAATCGTATTGAGCGCGGCACCCTTCCGGAGGTTGTCTCCAGAAATGAACAGCGCCAGACCGCGATTACCCGGAACGCCCGGATCCTGACGGATCCGGCCCACCAGGGATTCGTCGGCACCCGCCGCGGCCAGCGGCGTGGGTACGTCGGCCAGGGTGACGCCCGCCGCCGCGCCAAGCAGCTCAGCGGCACGCGCGGGCGTCAGCTCACGCTCGAACTCGGCATTGATCGAGAGCGAGTGCCCGGTGAATACCGGAACCCGCACACACGTACCGCTCACCAAAAGCTCTGGGATACCAAGGATCTTGCGACTCTCATGACGCAGCTTCTGGTCTTCATCGGTCTCACCGGAGCCGTCGTCGACCAGCGAGCCGGCCAGCGGGATCACGTTGAAGGCAATGGGTGCAACATATTTCACCGGTTCCGGGAAGCTGACGGCAGAGCCGTCGTGCACCAGTTGCTCACCATCGGCGATACCGGCGCGCACCTGAGTGGCCAACTCTTCCACGCCGGCCAGGCCACTGCCCGACACCGCCTGGTAGGTCGACACGATCAGCCGGGCGAGGCCCGCCTCGTCGTGCAACACCTTGAGCACCGGCATCGCAGCCATGGTGGTGCAGTTCGGGTTGGCGATAATGCCTTTCGGCAGCTTCACGCCACGCACGTCGCGATCGAAGTTCACCTCCGAAACCACCAACGGAACGTCCGGGTCCTTGCGCCAGGCCGACGAGTTGTCGATGACGGTGACGCCTGCCTCGGCGAACCGTGGTGCCTGCACCCGGGACATGGTGGCCCCGGCGGAGAACAGCGCGATATCCAATCCAGAAGGATCCGCGGTCTCGGTGTTCTCGACCTCGATCTCCTGGCCGCGGAACGTCAGCTTCTTACCCTCGGAGCGGGCAGACGCGAAGAACCGCACCGATGACGCCGGAAAGTCACGCTCTTCCAACAGCTTTCGCATGACGGCCCCGACCTGGCCGGTCGCGCCGACAACACCAATGGAGGTCATCGCCCGGTACCTCCGTACACGGTGGCTTCCTCTTCGCCACCGAGTTCGAAGGCGTCGTGGATGGCCTTGACCGCGGTGTCGAGCTCATCGTCCTTGACCAGCACCGAGATCCGGATCTCCGACGTCGAGATGAGTTCGATGTTGACCCCCGCCTTGGCCAGCGCCTCACAGAAGCCGGCAGTGACACCCGGGTGGCTGCGCATACCCGCACCCACCAGCGACACCTTGCCGATGTGATCGTCGTAGAGCACCTGCGAGAACCCGATCTCGTTCTTCAGCGAGTCCAGCTTCTCGACCGCGGTGGGCCCGTTCTCCTTGGGGCAGGTGAAGGTGATGTCGGTCTTGCCGTCCTCGACCTTGGAGATGTTCTGCAGCACCATGTCGATGTTGATCTCGGCATCGGCCACCGCACGAAAGACCTTGGCGGCGTATCCGGGTACGTCGGGAATCCCGACGACGGTGACCTTGGCCTCGCCACGATCGTGTGCGACACCGGTGAGAATCGCTTCTTCCACAGGAATGTCCTCCATTGATCCGCTGACGATCGTGCCTGGCTTGTCGGTATACGACGAGCGCACGTGAACCGGAACGTTGTATCGCCGGGCGTATTCCACGCAGCGCAGCATGAGCACCTTTGCTCCGGCTGCCGCCATCTCCAGCATTTCCTCGAAACTGACCTTGTCCAGCCGGGCCGCATTCGGCACGATCCGCGGATCGGCGGTGAAGACCCCGTCGACGTCGGTGTAGATCTCGCAGACGTCGGCCTTCAGCGCGGCGGCCAGCGCGACGGCGGTGGTATCAGAGCCACCGCGTCCCAACGTGGTGACGTCCTTGCTGTCTTGACTCACACCCTGGAATCCGGCGACCAGCACCACCTGGCCCTCGTCCAGGGCGGAGCGCAACCGGCCGGGAGTGACGTCGATGATCTTGGCGCTGCCGTGCCTGCCGGTGGTGATGACACCGGCCTGCGATCCCGTGAACGAGCGCGCCGAGGCCCCCAGCGAGTGAATGGCCATCGCGACCAGGGCGTTGGACATCCGCTCACCGGCCGTCAGGAGCATGTCCAGCTCGCGGGGCGGCGGTGCCGGGCAGACCTGTTGAGCCAGGTCAAGCAGCTCGTCGGTGGTGTCACCCATGGCCGAGACCACAACGACGACGTCGTTGCCGTTCTTCTTCGTCTCGACGATGCGTTCGGCCACCCTGCGGATGCGTTCGGCCGTTGCGACCGACGATCCGCCGTACTTTTGGACGACGAGCGCCACGGCATACCTTCCTGCTGTTCGGCCAGGGTCGGGAGAGATCCAGTCATCAGGATAAGGGGTTACGACAACTCGATAACCTGGCCCGTATGGGCAACCCGACCGAACGTACCGCCATCACCTCGGTTCCGATCCAGCCGCTGATCGCCTCGCGCTGGAGTCCGCGGCATTTCGATCCCGGCGCAAACCTGGCTCCCGAGACCCTGACAGCCCTGCTCGAAGCGGGTCGGTGGGCCGCCAGTTGGGGTAAGCGCTTCCCCGTCCGATACATCGTGGGCCTGCGCGGTGACGCCACCTACGAGGCACTGGTCGAGCTGCTCAATCGGGGAAACTCTTACGCAAAAGTTGCGGCAGCGCTCGTCCTGGTGAGCACCGACCTGGGTGATGATGACAACACCGCCGTCTACGCGGCGGTCGATGCCGGACTGGCGATTGCCCAGCTGGGTGTCGAGGCGCGCTCGCACGGTCTGCACACCCATCCGATGGCCGGATTCCGGGCGGACGACGCACCCGGCGTCTTCGGGATCCCCGAGAACGTGCGGCCCATCGCCGTCGTCGCGATCGGACCTGTTCTCGAGGATTACGCCGGTGCCGACGAATCGACCGTCGAGCGCGATCACGCCCCCCGGCAACGCCCCGCGCTGAGCGACATCGCCTTCACCGAGCGCTGGGGCGAGAGTTTCGGCGGTTAGCCCGCCTCACCCGGCGGCCAGCACCTCTTCGGCTGCCTGCCTGCCGGATCGGACCGCTCCGTCCATGTAGCCGCTCCAGACCTGCGCCAGCTCCGCACCCGCCCAGTAGATACGCCCGACGGGTGCGGTCAATGCCTTGCCGTACTGCGTCCATACGCCCGCACCAAGACGTCCTCCGTAGCATCCGCGGGTGAATTCCTCTGCAGTCCAGTCCTGTTCGACGATATCGAATGGTTCCGCGGCCTTCGGGCCGAAGTACTTGATCAGAGCGTCGACAACGATCTGACGCCGTTGCGCGACAGATAGCTCTGCGGCGGAGCGCGCATGAGCCCCTTCGAGGAACCCGACCAGCACTCCACACGACCCGTCCGGCGGCGAGTTGTCCATGACGGGACTGAACGCGTCGTCAAGGCTGGCCACAAATCCACTGAGTCCGTCCTCGCGCCAGAACGGCGTCTGGTACCCGACCTGAAACTTGATGACCGCTCCGGCGGGGATCTGCTGAGTGAGACCGTCGCGGGAAGCGGGCAACGCCGGCAGATAGCGAATCCGTCCCGCCAGGGTCGGCGGGACGGCGACAACGACATGCCGTGCACTGACAACACTCCTCGTGGCGGCATGGAAGTCCTCATACGAGACCGCAACCCCGTCCGCGTCCTGCGTGATAGTGCGGACGATGGCACCGAGCTGGACCCGGTCGCCGAGTTCGGCCGCCAGGCGTTCGGAGATCTGGTGCGTGCCGCCGACGACTCTGCGCTCCTGGGCGCCCCCGCCGATGGCAAGCAGCGCTGCCAGGTTGTTGCCCGAGGATTTGACATACATCAGGAAATGCAGAAGCGACATCTCGGGCGCCTCCGCGGAGAACACGGCCGGCACCAGAAACCGGAAGAAGCGGATCGCGACACTGTCGGCGCTGTTGGCCGTGACCCACGCGTCGAAGGTCTGGCGATCCAACTCCGCGGCACCCGGCGCCTGCCACGGCGATTCCGGGGGCACTGTCGAGGCCAGGGTCTCGATCTTTACCCACAGTCGTCCCACCTCGGCCAGGGCTTCCGGCGAAAGTCCGAAGAGCCCGTCGCGATATCGGATCGCCTGGCCGTCCAGGACGGTCAGCGCGTCGCCATCCTCATAACTCGGGAAAGTCTCCAGGCCAAGCTCCGCGATGAGGCCGAGCACGGCGTCCTGGGTGGGCCCCACCCATTGGCCGCCCTTTTCCACCGGCACGCCGTTGCTCAGAAACCCGCCCAGGTTGCGGCCCGCGACTCGGTCCCGGGCCTCGAGGACACGCACGGACTTTCCCGCGGCAACAAGCGTGCGGGCCGCGGACAGCCCCGCGAGACCGGCGCCGACCACCACGACATACACATCCGTCATGCCCTCTCCTTCCAAGTCGGTCGTATGACTTAATTCAGAGTAAGGCGAGAAGCGGATCCGGGCAAGGGAGCCGCTAGGCGGGCGTTACCGCCGCGAGTGAAATCAACATCGCGGTCAGGGAGTCGAGGTCTTCGGCGGAACGAGCCGGGTCCGGATTGACGACATGCTGCAGGATCAGGCCGTCAATTCCGGCCACAAGCACCCGAGCCAACCGTTCGAAAGGCACCGCACAACGCTCTCCGGCCCGTCGCGCCGCCTCCTGGCACCAGTGGGCGACGACCTGGGTGTAACGCTCGTACTGCCAGGCCGGGAGATCCTCCAGGCCTGGTGTCCGAAGTGCATGGGTGACGAGTTCGTACTGGACCAGCTGCAGATCGCGATGCTCGTCGACCAGCTGTGACCAGAAATTCCGTACGCCGTGCCGGATCGCGTTCTCCAGGCCGGTTTCGGTTTCCGAGACACCGCGCAGAACTCCCGAGATCTCCTCCACGACATCCTCGATCACCGCCTTGAGCAGGCCCTGCTTACTCGGAAAGACGTACTGGAGCGTCCCCAATGGGATGCCCGCCTCCCCGGCGACAGCGCGCATGGTGGTGCGGCCCACCCCTTCATGCATCAGCACCACACGCGCGGCCGCGACCGCTTCCCTGGTCCGCTGCGCCGATTCGACGTAGGGCATCACAGAACTCCTGTCAGTAGCAGAGCCGATACCTGCCCCTCGATGACCGCGGCGCTGTCCATGACGCCATTGTGTCCCGGTGCACGCCTCAGTCGAACGAACCCCGGAAGATCCCTACCGCCTTGTCGATCATCGCGCGGGTAGATCCACAGTTCCCGGCCTTCAGTGAGAAGCTCAGCACCTCGATGAAAATCCGCTCCGGGGTGCTGTTCTCCTGCATGGCACCACCCGGGACGTCGCGGGCGTACAACGGCTTACCCAGACGCACCATGCTGGTGCACATGCTGCCGTCTTGACCGTGGAAGTACTCGACACCGTCCCGAATTTCCTCGTGCAGCCTCGACGGCGGATCGACGCCCGTCCTGATGGTGAATTCGAATTGAGTATCGCTGTCTTTCAACGAGAATCGACATGAGAACGGGTCGCCAAATAGGGACGGTCTCAGATCATCTACCCGGCCCGGATACTCATCGAGAATCTCGCACGGATCCCGCTCGGCGATCTTGATCGGATACGCGCTCAATGCCTCACGCACGGGCATATCGGCCGGGTTCAGCGTGGCCAGCACACCGATAACTGGCTGTGCCATCTTGCAATTCGGTGCGGGCACGCCCCTGGCGCCGTCGACGACCACAACGCGCAGTGCCGGCACCCGCGTCCCCTTCAACACGGGCGCATTCGGAAGCTTGTTCAACGCGATCGGAAATTCGTACAGACACGTGCCCACGCTGTGAAACACCGGTGCGCCACCGATCGTGAATTCGGGCCGCTCCCGCGAATAGTCACCCAGTACCAGTGACAGACCCACACTCGATGGGGACGCCGTGCCGGTCACCTTGATGGAACCGAAACAGCCACCCACATCTCCCGAAATGTAGGTTGGAGCGCCAATGTCCTTGAGCATCAACAAAAGACCACATGGATCGATCCGTCGCAACGCCCGCAGATAAGCCAACAGGGTCATCTGCGTTTCCGTGAAGGTTTGACCGTATGTGGCCACCTCGCCGACGAACAGACTCGCGCCCGTGAGCGCGGGCGATCCCCCCTTGGCCGAACCGGATACCACGTTCGCACACCCCGCGATCGCCAGTGCGGCGACGAGGCCCAGCGCTATCGAGCGGAGTTTGCGAATAGTCGCACCGCCTTGTCCAAAATCTCCCGCATCTGCCCGCAATCGGTCCGCCCTTCTTCCGTGAAGGCGCTCGCGACCACGGCCGGAAAATAGGCGTCAGCATCGGTATTCGCCGCACCGCCGCCGACATCCTTGGGGTACAACGGATCTCCCACCAACGCCAGCGCGTGACACCCCGTCAGCTGATTCGGATCCTCGTTATGGAAATACGTCACGCCGCCGCGGGTCGATTTCGTGTACTCCTCCGGGAAGTCATCGACGCTGCTCGTCAGCTGCACGGTGTACTCGATATCGGTTTCCGATAGCGAGAAATCACACCCGAAGGGATCGCCCAGCAGGTCCACGGAGACCTTCTGCGCCTTTCCCGGATACTCCCCGAGGATCTCGCACGGATCGCGTTCGGCAAGTTTGATCGGATATGCGCTGAGCGCAGAACGCGCCGGCAATCCCGACGGCAGCTCCTTGGCGATCGCGGTCATCACCTGCTTGGCAAGCCGGCAGTCCGGGTCCGAGTATTCATCCGACCCGTACAGGTACGCACTGACCGACAGCATGGCCTGCATCGTGGGGTTCGAGGGCGCCCCCGGCAGCCGCTCCAGGCCCAGCGGTACCTCGTACTCGCAATCTGCTCCGGTCTCGTAGACCGGGACAGACCCCACCACGAAGGCCGCGGGGATGTCCCGCTTGTCCTGCATCGAGTACGCGTAGGAGACCTCGGTGAGACCGGGATCACCTGTGACCTTCACGCTGGCATAACACATCGGAAAGTCGCCAACGACCTGTCCAGGGTCTCCGAAGTCCTTGAGACTGGCGGCGAATCCGCAGGGATCCACCCGCCGTAGCGCACGCGCATAGGCCAGCGTCACCTTCTCGGTGGCATTGAGCTTCTGTCCATAGTCGGGCTGGTCGCCGTGAAAGAAGGAGTCGGCGCCGGGCGCGGGTTCTCCTCCGCGCGGCTGTCCGCTGACAGTGCGCGCACAACCGGTGACCACCAGCAGAACCAGCAGCGTCACCATCCCCCGCCGTACCCACATGCTCTGCGAGCTTGCCAGATGATCGGGCTTCTTGCGGCTGGTAGAGTCCCGTCTATGCAGCGGGCGCTCCTCCTCCGACGCCGCGACAGGGTCTAATCCAGACCGGCTTCCTGTCGCGGGTTGTTGGCGTGCCGGTCGAGATACCCCTCAAACTCCCGGAGCCTTCCCATGACTAGCTTCTCTTCAGACGAGTTCAACTACACCCCCCGCAGCATCGTCACCCCGAATGGACCCATTCCCGCCGACCAACCGGCGTGGAACACCCAGAAGAACAGCTCGATGCCGGTGCATCGGTACCGCTCGTTCGCCGATGAGGTCGAAAAGATCGAGCTGCCCGACCGCACCTGGCCCGACAAGGTGATCACCCGCGCACCACAGTGGGCGGCGGTCGACCTGCGTGACGGCAACCAGGCCCTGATCGACCCGATGAGTCCCGCGCGTAAGCGCCGGATGTTCGATATGCAGATCCGGATGGGCTTCAAGGAAATCGAGGTCGGGTTTCCCTCGGCCAGCCAGACCGATTTCGATTTCATCCGCGAGCTGATCAGCGAGAACGCCATCCCCGATGACGTGACCGTCCAGGTGCTGACCCAGTGCCGACCGGAGCTGATCGAACGCACGTTCCTGGCCTGCGAGGGCGCCGCCAAGGTGATCGTGCACTTCTACAACTCGACGTCGATCCTGCAGCGGCGCGTGGTTTTTCGGGGCGAGAAGGACGCGATCCAGAAGATCGCCACCGATGGTGCCCGCAAGTGTGTTGAGGAAGCGGCCAAATACCCCGATACGCATTGGCGTTTCCAGTACTCCCCGGAGTCGTACACCGGCACCGAGCTGCAGTACGCGCTGGAGGTGTGCAACGCCGTCGGCGACATCATCGAGCCCACACCGGACAACCCGATCATCTTCAATCTGCCGTCGACGGTTGAGATGACAACCCCCAATGTGTACGCCGATTCCATCGAGTGGATGAGCCGCAACCTGGCTCGTCGCGACTCGGTGATCCTGAGCCTGCACCCACACAACGATCGTGGAACCGCTGTCGCCGCAGCAGAATTGGGTTACCAGGCAGGCGCCGACCGTATCGAGGGATGTCTGTTCGGCAACGGCGAGCGCACCGGAAACGTGTGCCTGGTGACGCTGGGGCTGAACCTGTTCAGCCGCGGGGTGGACCCACAGATCGATTTCTCCAACATCGACGAGATCCGGCACACGGTCGAGTACTGCAACCAGCTGAAGGTTCCCGAGCGGCACCCGTACGGTGGCGATCTGGTCTACACCGCCTTCTCCGGCAGCCACCAGGACGCCATCAACAAGGGCCTGGATCAAATGAAACGCGATGCGGACGAGGCAGATTCCGACGTCGACGACATCCTGTGGCAGGTGCCATACCTGCCCATCGACCCCAAGGACGTCGGCCGCAACTACGAGGCCGTGATCCGGGTGAACTCGCAATCCGGCAAGGGCGGCGTCGCCTACATCATGAAGTCCGATCACGGATTGGTGCTGCCGCGCCGTCTGCAGATCGAATTCGCGCAGTCGATCCAGCGGATCACCGACGGCGAGGGTGGTGAGGTGAACCCGAAGGAGATCTGGGACGTCTTCGCCGAGGAGTACCTGGCGCCGATCACTCCGCTGGAGCGGATTCGCCAGAAGGTGACCGCATCCGAGGAGGATGGCGGCACGGATTCCATTGCCGCCGTGGTGAAGATCGACGGTAAGGAAACTGAAGTCCACGGTACGGGCAACGGGCCGTTGGCCGCCTTCGTCGATGCGCTGTCGAGCGTGGGCTACACCGTCAACGTCTTGGACTACTCCGAGCACGCCATGAGCGCCGGTGACGATGCGCAGGCCGCGGCCTACGTGGAAGCCATGGTTGTCGGCCCCCACGGCGGCGAGGCACAGACCGTGTGGGGTGTCGGTATCGCACCGTCCATCACCACCGCCTCACTGCGCGCGGTGGTATCGGCCGTCAACCGCGCGGCGCGCGCCTAGCCCTCACATCGAGAGCGAGCCTGGCGGGGATTCTTAGCCAATTTTCCGCGCCAGGCTCGCTCTCGATTCGATTAACGAGTCCCGTAGCGCCTGCGGAACTTCTCGACCTGGCCAGCGGTATCCATGATCCGGCGATCGCCCGTCCAGAACGGGTGCGAGTCCGCCGTCACTTCAACGGTGATGAGCGGGTACTCCTGGCCCTCGAACTCAACGGTGCGGGTGCTCGTCGCTGTCGAGCGGGTCAAGAACATTTTTCCGGTGGTGGTGTCCTGGAAGACGACCGGGTGATAATCGGGGTGGATACCGGGCTTCATCAGTGGTTCCCTTCTGTGTTGTTCTCGCCGTAGGACAGGAAGGCCTCAAGCTCGGACACGTGTTCGCACGGATCCTCATGCCAATCGCCGAACGGATCCTCGAATTCATGCCACCTTGCGGGGCTTGCCATTTCGGCATCGGTGAGCAGCGCCCCACGCAATGCGTCCAGCACCTCGGCGCTGTCGGCCCCGCATACCAGCACCGTCATCGCGGTGTGACGGTCGCCGAAACGGTAGTCCCACATGAGATCGGCGAATGCCCGACGTTCCGGATCGGATCGCAGCACCTCATCGGAATCCATTGCGGCCAGCCATTTCCCGGCCGCCGAAACTCTGAGGCCACCACCCGCCGACTCCAGCCACATCGCCTGTTCATCCTGCGTGGCCAACCACAACCGGCCCCGGGTACGGATCACTCCGTCGAGCAACAGATCAATCGCGGCATGCAATCGTTCCGGATGGAAGGGCCTGCGCGCGTTGAACTCCACCAGTGCGATGCGACCGTCAACGGCCAGCGAGGGCTGCCCGCCGAGTAGAGCGCCATGCGGATTGTCGGACCGGCCGCACCGTGCATCCTCTTCCAGATGATCAAGGGCCTGCTCGACACGACCGATGCGGGCAGTGATGCGGGCCCGTGGCGACAAGCGCCGCAGTACCGACAGCACTTCGGGCTCTGGATTGCGAACCACAAGGACGTCGGCGAACTCGGCCTGTCCGATCACCACCTGTGCGACAGTTCGGCCATCTTCGAGTTCGTCGTCACCGAGCGCTTGCTGCAACCAGTTCACGCTGTCCACACAACTGACCACCCCGGCGATCTCGACATCACGGGCGGCCGGTCCGTCGACGAACCCCGGTCCGACACGAACGGGCACGGTGTTGATCGCCCAGCAGATGGGATCAGCTTCCAGCCATGGCTCCAGGTGCAGGACGATCCGCCCGACGTCGTCCCGGCGATGGAGCTTGCGCAGCAGAACGAGCAGGTCATCACGGACTGTGCAGGACACGCAGCCGTGAGCCAGTTCCAGAACGGACTCCGCAGTTCCCCGGATCCCCGCGACGGTCCGTTTGACGATATGCCCGTCGAATCGGTGCGTGACGATGACAGTTCCCGGGTCGCGCGCCAACACGTCCACGACCGCGTCGGTATCGGTCTGTCCGGACACGAGTAGCACCGGCGTGCGCATGACTCTCCCTTTTCCAGCCCTTTTGCACCTAAATGCAAACGATTGTCATTACTAACAGCTTCACGGTACAGTCCCAAGCAACACTTGTCGAAAACGATTCCCATTATCAAATGGGCATGAATGGAGGTCCGTTGTCCGCGCATTGCGAGGTGACCGGACGGTCGCCGGGCTTCGGTAACGCGGTGTCGCATTCACACCGCCGCACCCGTCGCCGCTGGTCACCCAATATCCAGCTCAAGACGTACTACCTGCCCTCGGAGGACCGGCGCATCAAGCTCCGGGTGAGCACGAAGGGCATGAAGGTGATCGACCGAGACGGTATCGAGGCTGTGGTGGCACGGCTGCGCGCGCAGGGACGGAAGTTCTGATGGCGCGCAACGAGATCCGCCCCATTGTGAAACTGCGGTCGACCGCGGGCACCGGATACACGTATGTCACCCGGAAGAACCGGCGCAACGATCCGGACCGGATGGTGCTGCGCAAGTACGACCCCGTAGTGCGTAAGCACGTGGAATTCAGAGAGGAGCGCTGAGATGGCCAAGAAATCCAAGATCGCCAAGAACGAGCAGCGCCGCGCCATCGTCGAGCGCTATGCCGAGCGGCGCGCAGAGCTCAAGGAGATCATCCGGCAGCCATTGAGCACCCAGGAGCAGCGCATAGCGGCACAGGCCGAGCTGGCCCGCCAGCCGCGCGATGCCAGCGCGGTGCGGCTGCGCAACCGCGATGCGGTGGACGGCCGACCCCGTGGTTATCTGCGCAAGTTCGGACTGTCCCGCGTGCGAGTCCGTGAACTCGTGCACGACGGGTCGCTGCCCGGCGTCCGGAAAGCGAGCTGGTGATGGCCGCCAAGACATCCCGCAATCGTCGCGCCAAGGTCGCCGATACCAAACCCAAGCCCAATCTCTTTGCCAAATTGGGTCTTTCAGAGGTCGACTACAAAGACACCAACACCCTGCGCCTGTTCATATCCGAGCGCGGCAAGATCCGTGCCCGCCGGGTGACAGGCCTGACCGTGCAACAGCAGCGCCAGGTCGCCACCGCGATCAAGAACGCCCGCGAGATGGCGCTACTGCCCTACGCCTGACACCCGATCAGCGCGGCTGGGGAATCGCGTTCTCCAACAGGAAGACGTGATCCGGACTGATCACCTTGGTGATAGCGGTACCGAACAAGGTGCTGGGCTGCGCGGGTTGCTTGGCCACGTCGGTATTGAGCAGCGCCACCACGGTGGTCTGTTCGGCGGGCGAGTAGATGGCGAGCGTCTGGTAACCGGGGATGCTGCCGTTGTGGCCGATCCATCCATGCGCATCGAAAATCCCCAGGCCGTAACGGATATCGTCGGGAACCGGCGGCATCGCCACGGTCTGCAACCGCTCCTGCTGGGTGGCCGGTGTCAGAAGCTTGCCCGTTGCCAGCGCGGGCACCCAGATCCGCAGGTCCTCGAGCGTCGAGATCATCGCGCCCGCCCAGGACGCCCACGACGGACTCCAATCCGTGCTGTCGATGAGCGGCCCGGTCGGCGTCAGCTGCGTGTATCCCTGCGCGTGCGGATCGGGGATGGTGCTGGTGTCGGGGAAACTGCTGTGTTTCAAGCCGAGTGGCTCGGTGATGTGCTCGCGCACGAATGCCGGCAGGCTCTGCCCACTGACCTTCTCGACCACCTGTCCCAACAGCACGGCGTTGGTGTTGCTGTACTCGTAGCCCTGGCCCGCAGGGAAATTGGGCGGTTGCGCGAAGGCGTAATCGAGCAGCTGTTGGGTGCTGTAGCGGCGCCGTGGATCGGCCTCCAGGTCACGGTTGAAGACCAAGGACATCGAATAGTTGAACAGTCCGCTCTGCATCCGGGCGAGCTGACGCAGGGTGATCTTGTCGCCGCCCGGAACCTTGTCGACATACTTGGCAATCGGATCATCGAGTCCCACCTTGCCCTCATCGACAAGCTGCAGCACCGCGGTAACCGTGAAGGTCTTTGTCACACTACCGATTCGGTGATAGAAATCGGTACGCATCGGTGCGCGGGTCGTCGTGTTCGCGAGCCCGAATGCCCGTACATACTGCCCCTTGGGTCCCCACACCCCGACGATCGCGCCGGGAACCGCCGCGCTCGAGAGCACCTCATTGATGGCGGTGTCGAGCTTGGCCGACATCTGCGCGTCCAGGTCTGCGACGGCAATGCCCGAGTGTGTCCCACACCCGCTGACGAGCAGCGCAAGCGCGAGTACCGCACAGAGGATTCGGCGCATCAGAACAGTGAGTACTGCGCTCCGGCGCGGCTGGGAACCGTGAACTGCTCGACATCGGTACCGCCGACAACGCGCCGCACCTCGATCATGAACGTCTCGTCATCCAGCAGCGGCACGCCGAGCGACCGAGCATGAAAGCCCTTACCCTGCTCGGGATTTGGCTGGTTACAGATCACCACCGAGGTGTCTTCGTCGACCGTGTCGGCATAGGCGAGGCCGGCCTGCATGATCTGCTCGACCAGCTCCTCATGCGTGCGAGCGACCTCGGAGCTCAAGGCCACCCGCATGCCCTGCACCAGCGGCTGACCGGCGACGAACGGGCCGGGATTGAGCCAGTGACACGGCTGACGAGACGCCACAGTCTTGAGGGAGCGCAGCTCCTCGTGTGTCACACGGCCGTTGGGCCAGCGCTTGCGGGTGGTCTCGCGGATAGGGAGCCACGTTCCCCGTTCCCGCGCACGGTCAAGCACCTTCGGCAATACCTCGGCCAGTACCCGAGCGTCGTCATACGCGTCATGGGCCTTGAGCTGCTCGACGCCCCAATGCGCGGCGAGGGTTTCCAGCCGCAGATTGGGCGTATCCAGGTCGAGACGCCGGGTCAGCTCAACCGTGCACATCACCGCCTCGGTGGGCAGCTCGGCACCGGCCAGTTCGGCCTCCGCCGCCAGGAACGAGTAGTCGAACCCGACGTTGTGGGCGACCAGTGTCCGGCCTCGCAGCAGCGCGATGAGGTCAGGGACGATATCGGCGAACTCGGGCTGTCCCTCCAGCATCTCCGGAGTGAGGCCGTGCACATGCGTGGGGCCCGGATCAACACCCGGATTCAGCAGACTCACCACACTGTCGGTGATGCTTCCGTCGGCATCCAGTGCCAACGCCGCGACACTGATGACACGCGCCCGACCTGGCTGAAAGCCGGAAGTCTCCAGGTCAACCACTACCCACTTGGGGCTGTGGTCGGGCGTCTGCCCCCAGATCGGCATGACTCAGGATGGCATGTGGGACCGACAAGCCGCTCTAGGCGCGCGGGGTACGCAACACCTGACGGCCGATGGCGTACTTGTGCACCTCGGTGGGGCCGTCGTACAGACGGAAGGCACGCATATCGCGGAAGATCATCTCCACCGGCGTCTCGTCACTGATGCCGATACCGCCGAGCACCTGCACACACCGGTCGGTGACCTTGAACAGCTCCTCGGACACGAACGACTTGGCCATCGAGCTCTCGTGCCGCCCCTTGGCGCCGTTGTCCATCATCCAGCAGGCGTGCCAGATGGTGAGACGACATTGATGCAGCGCGATCTCATTGTCGGCGAGCATGAACGAGACTCCCTGATGCTCGCCGATGGTCTTACCGAACGAGGTCCGGGTGCGCGCGTAGTTCACGGCGATGTCCTGAGCGCGGGCGGCGGCCCCGAGCCAACGCATGCAGTGCGTCAACCGCGCCGGTGCGAGCCGCAGCTGCGCGTACCGGAAGGCCTGGCCGGTCTCCCCGAGCAGCGCCTCTCGCGGCAGAGTCAGATTGTCGAACCGCACCACCGCGTGCCCCTCGGCGTAGTTGCGGTCCATCGTGTTCATGATCCGTTCGATCACAATGCCTTCGGTGTCACCGTCACACAAGAACAGCGTGGGCCCCTCGGGCAGATGATCGTTGGCCTCCAAGTTGGCCATGATGATCCACGTCTTGGCGCCGCGCGCGCCGGTGATGAGCCACTTACGCCCGTTGATGACGAAGTTCTGGCCATCGAAGGTGGCGGAGGTCTTGAGCTGTGACGGGTCCGATCCGGCGCCATCGGGTTCGGTCATCGCGAACGCCGAGCGCTGATACCCCTCGATGACGGGGCGCAGGAATTTCTCCGACTGCTCCTCGTTGGTGATCTTGCCGAGCAGGAACATGTTGCCTTCATCGGGCGCAGCGCAGTTCATCGCGATGGGGCCCAAAGTGGACCAGCCCGCCGCCTCGAAGATCACGGCTTGACCGATATGCGAAAGGCCCCAACCCCCATAGGATTCCGGCGCCTGCACGGTCAGCAGCCCGGCATCTCGAGCCTTGCCGACAAGCTCGGCGCGCAGTTCATCGGTGGGTCCGTGCGCAGTCAGCCGAGGATCGCGCTCGTAGGGAATCACAATGTCGGTGACGAACTCACGCACCCGCTGTGCCTTCGTGGCCAACTCTTCCGGAACGCTAAAATCGATCATATTTCTCCCTCGGTGAATTGTGTTGCCGCCCAACTAAGGACAGCCATGGCGATGTCTTCGAAATCCGCGTATCCGGCGCCGACGAGGTCGCCGCACTGCCACTTGCGGTACAGCTGCATCCACGCGACACCCAAACGGAGCCGCGCGCACGCCACCTGCCAGTGCAACGGGCGCGGCCGCATTCCAGCCACCGTGAAGTAGGAATCGATGACGTCCCGACGACTCGCGAACCCTGTTGTCGTGGTAGGCATCTGATTGACGGCACGCACCGCGGTCGGGTCCCCCGGCTCCATCCAGTACGACGTCAGAATTGCCAGGTCGAAGAGCGGGCAGCCCCGGGTGGCCATATCCCAATCGATCACGGCGTTGGGCGACAACGTTTCCCGGTCGACGAGCATGTTGTCGAGTTTGAGATCCATATGCAGTAGCGAGACCCGCGACTGCTCGGGGATCTGCTGTTCTAGCCGCGAGGTCAGGTTCGTGACGACGGCAGGCAACCCCTCGGGCCACACCGCATGTGCCCGGCGCGTCCAGCCGGCGAGCTGACGTTCAAGGAAGCCCTCGGGCTTGCCGAGATCGCCCAAACCCACCGATTCCGGCTTCACCGCGTGCAGCGAGGTCATCGCCTCGATCAAGGTGGCAGTGATGCGCTCCGGAGCCTCGCCCGGAAGACCTGCCGGCAGTTCTCCACCGATCACCAACCCCTCGCGATACTCCAGAAACTGGAAGGGGGCGCCGAGCACGTCAAGATCATCGCAATACAACAAGCCTCGCGGAGCGAGGGCGAATCCCGCATTGAGCCTCGAGAGCACCCGCCATTCGCGCGCCATATCGTTGGCGCCCTCGGCGATCGGGCCAGCGGGTGGGCGGCGAAACACAGCCGGCCGTCCGTCGAGGGCCACCAGATAGTTCAGATTGGCCTTACCGCCCGCGAACTGTCGCGCCGCCGAGGCATCGAGGACGTGTCCCTGCCGCGCTACCCAGGACGACAGCGCCGACCAGTCTTGCGTCGTCGTCTCGGCTGTGGCGCGGAACACACGCGTTACCCTAGCCGCGTACCTCAACCGGCTGGTTGGTTGGGTGGATGGTCACGCGTTTTCGCCGGTAGCGTCGATCAGTCGCCCCAGTATCCGTCTGAGTTCGCCCTGATCCTCGGCGCTCAAGCGGCCGAACATCTCGTCCTCGGCGGCCCGGATTGCCGACTCCACGCGTTTGAGTAACGCCTTGCCCTTGGCGGTGACCCGGGCCGGCAACGCTCGCCCCGAGGCCGGCACCGTCGGCCGGGACACCAGCGCCACGTTCTGCAATCCGTTGAGAACCTGATTCATCGCCTGTGCCGAGACGTTGTGTTCGCGCGCCAGCTCAGCGCTGGTACGCCCGGGGCTTTCGTTGAGCATCCGCAGGCACATGAACTCCGGCATCCCGAGCCCGAGCGGCCGCAACGCAGCAAGGACCTGCGGACGCATCACGGCACCAGCCCGGAACATCAGGTACCCCAGTGGCTCGACCTCATCGGATTCAGTCATCGCAAGCATCCTGGCATGAACCTTCCAGGACGCACGCAGACTCGCACCCTTTGGCTGGGCACGCTCGGAGGGTAAGCCCAGGCAACTCGGCCTTTCTACCGAGGATGACCAGGCCGCGACATGGACAGCACGAACAAACTGTTGCCGTGCAATGGATTATCGCTCACTACGAAATTCTCAGCCAACTCATATCAAGAACCTTGACATGCTGGATTCAGCGCAGGTATCAAGGAAGTTGATACAGGTTCAGCGGGCAACACGTCAGCTGCCTGATCTTCAGAGAAGGAGAATTAGATGTCTGATTCATTCGCAGGCTTCGAAGGTCACGGTCCCGGCTTCGGCGGACCCGGCTTTGGCGGCCCGGGGTTCGGCCCCGGCGGTCCCGGCGGTTTCGGATTCCGCATCAAGCGCGCCGTCACCGCCTCACTGCTGCTCGACGGGCCCGCCAGCGCCGCGCAGATCGTGCAGCGCGTCTCGGATGCAACCGAGGGTGAGATCACCCTTCCCGAGCCCGTGGTCGAACGTGTCCTCGAACGGCTGGCTCATCGCGGCGTGGTGAAGACCGACGACGGCGTGGCCACCCTGACCGACTTCGGCCGGACGGTGCTCGCGAAGCGGGGCATCACCAGCCAGACCGCGCAGGCACTCCGGACCAAGTTGTTCCCCAAACTCGTCAATGTCCTCAAGCTCCGCTCGGGGCTGGCCGAGATTGCCGGGCTGGCGCGCGTCATCGCCCTGACCGGTACTGCCGAGCAGAAGGAGCAGCTGGCAGAGGCCAGCGCCACGCTTCTGGCCACGGTCAACGACGTCAGGCAGTCGCTACAGCGCGCCGTCGCCTAGAGGCTGGATCTGCACTGCCCGTGCGGCCATCGCCTCCGGTCGCACGGGCAGTGCACACCTGCTCCACGACGGCGACATCATCGCCTCGCAGGGGCCTCCAATAAACTGCGCGGATGCCCATCGAGCACCTATCGCTGCGCGGCCGAATCGCGCTCGCCGCGGGCTCCGCCGCGCGCTGGGCCTCGCGCGTCAGTGGTCGCGGCGCGGGGTCAATGATCGGCGGGCTGGTTGCCCTCAAACTCGACGGCGGCATCCTGGCCGAACTGGGGGTCGGCCGCCGCACGGCCATAGTCACCGGCACCAACGGCAAGTCCACCACCACCCGCATGCTGACCGCGGCGCTCGCGACCACCGGGCCAGTGGCCACCAACACTGAGGGCTCGAACATGGACGCGGGTCTGGTGGCGGCGCTGGCCGGAACCCGCGAGGCCGAGCTGGCGGTGCTCGAGGTCGACGAGATGCATGTGCCACATGTCGCCGACGCGATCCGCCCCGCAGTCATCGTGCTGCTCAATCTCAGCCGCGATCAGCTTGACCGCGTCGGCGAGATCAACAACATCGAGCGCACCCTGCGCAAGGGGCTGTCCCGGCACCGTGACGCGGTGATCGTCGCGAACTGCGATGACGTCCTCATGACATCGGCGGCCTACGACAACCCGAATGTCGTCTGGGTGGCCGCCGGCGGCGGCTGGGCCGGTGATTCGGTGAGCTGTCCACGCAGCGGCGAGCTCATCGTGCGCGACGGAAACCATTGGCACAGCACCGGAACCGACTTCTCCCGACCGGACCCGGACTGGTGGTTCGACGACGACCGCATCTATGGGCCCAGCGGAATCAGCCTACCGATGTCGCTGACGCTGCCCGGTACCGCCAACCGCGGAAACGCAACGCTCGCGGTTGCCGGGGCAGTTGAACTCGGCGCCCGCCCCGGCCCTGCCGTCGATGCCGTGTCCGCGGTCGATCAGGTGGCCGGCCGCTACCGGAGCATCGATCTCGGGGATCACACGGTCCGACTGCTGCTGGCCAAGAATCCGGCCGGCTGGCAGGAAGCGCTGTCGATGGTGGACACCGACGCCGACGGACTCGTCATCGCGGTCAACGGGCAGGTGCCCGACGGCGAAGACTTGTCCTGGCTATGGGATGTCAACTTTGAACATTTCGCGTGCGATAACCCGCAGACCACCGTGCCGCCCGTCGTCGCTTCGGGCGAACGTGGCACCGATCTCGCGGTGCGGCTGACTTATGCCAGCGTCACGCACACCTTGCATCACGACCCTGTTCAGGCCATCAGAGCCTGTCCGTCCGGCAAGGTCGACGTGATCGCCAACTACACGGCGTTCCTCAACCTCAACCGCGCGCTGGCCAAAGGCGGCGCGGTATGAGCGAATCCACCGTTCGAATCGGCCTGGTACTCCCCGACGTGATGGGCACCTACGGCGATTCGGGTAATGCCGTGGTGCTGCGGCAACGCCTGCGGATGCGCGGAATCGACGCCGAGATCGTGGAGATCACCCTGGCCGATCCCGTCCCCGACTCCCTGGACGTGTACACGCTGGGCGGGGC
The DNA here is from genome assembly GCF_001440005.1 of Mycobacteroides sp. H001. NCBI lineage: Bacteria > Bacillati > Actinomycetota > Actinomycetes > Mycobacteriales > Mycobacteriaceae > Mycobacteroides > Mycobacteroides sp. H001. Next base: position 79,018 of record NZ_LJYH01000029.1, on the reverse strand, counting down.
CGAAGACTACGCACAACGGCTCGCCACCCGTCACCTCATCGCGCATCCGGGCCTGCAGCGCGCCGCCGAGCGCGGTGCACCGGTGCTGGCGATCTGCGCGGCAATTCAGGTGCTCGGCCATTGGTACGAAACGTCATCCGGTGAGCGCGTCGAAGGCGTCGGCCTGCTCGATGTCACCACCAGCCCGCAGGACAAGCGCACCATCGGCGAATTGGCCGGCGTGCCCATCATGGACGAGCTCGAAGACACCCTGACAGGATTCGAGAATCACCGCGGTGGAACAGTTTTGGGACCCGCAGCGGCCCCGCTGTCCAAGGTCGGCCGAGGCGCCGGGAATCGTGCCGGCGACGGTGCAGACGGTGTGGTGCAGGGCAGCGTGATCGCCACCTACATGCACGGTCCGTGTCTGGCCCGCAATCCCGAGCTGGCGGACCTGCTACTTGCGCGCGCCATGAATGTGCCGCAACTGACCCCGCTGGACCTGGACGAGGTAGCGCGGCTGCGCCGAGAGCGCTTGTCCGCCCGCTAGCCTTCCCCCGCCCTCGCATGGGCAGAGCACTAGGTACCGAAGCGGATCGGTCGGCGCTAACGGCGCAACCACCGGCGTGTTTTCGTCCTCATCGGACTGCAGTGGACCGGGGCCTCAACCGACCCCGGGCGCACCCGGTGATCCGGGGACATCGGTGACGGTGTCGGGAGCACAAGGCAATCCCGGCCAGGCACAGTTCCTCATCGTCCCCTGAAGGTAAGCAAGGGAATTCAGAGGGGGCGGCGGCCGGAGAGGGCGCGCCCGAGGGTCAACTCGTCCGCGAATTCCAGGTCGCCGCCCATCGGCAGACCGGACGCCAAACGGGTGACGGTCAGTCCGGGGAAATCGCGCAGCATCCGTACCAGGTAGGTGGCCGTCGCCTCACCCTCGGTGTTCGGGTCCGTGGCGATGATGACCTCGGAAATGGAGACCCCGTCTTCGTCGGTTCCGATGCGCGTCAACAGCTCCCGAATCCGCAACTGGTCGGGACCGACACCCGAGAGCGGGTCCAGCGCGCCACCGAGCACGTGATAACGACCGCGGAATTCCCGGGTGCGCTCGACCGCCTGCACATCCTTGGGTTCCTCGACAACGCAGACCAATGCCAGATCGCGCCGTGGGTCCGAGCAGATCCGGCAGCGCTCCTTATCGGAGACGTTCCCGCAGACCTCGCAGAACTGAACGCCATCGCGAACCCGCGTCAAGGCTGCGGTCAGCCGATCGATATCGGGAGCCTCGACACCCAGAAGATGGAAGGCGATGCGCTGCGCGCTCTTGGGTCCAACCCCGGGCAGTTTGCCCAGCTCGTCAATGAGGTCCTGGACCGGGCCCTCAAACACCGGGCAATCCCAGCCCTCCGCCAAGATCGCCGAGGCCACCCGCGAGCGGGCCCAGCCGCTGGCTCGCCAGTTCCTGTGTCTTCGAGGTCAGATCGGCCAACGCACCGATGATCAGGTCCTGCAGTGTCTCGACATCTTCGGGATCGACGATCTTCGGGTCGATCTGCACGTTGATCACTTCGCCACTGCCCTTGCCGGTGATCCGCACCAGGCCGCCACCGGACTCCCCGGTGACCTCGGCCGCCGCGATCTGCGCCTGAGCGGCCATCAGCTGCTGCTGCATCTGCTGTGCCTGCGCGAGCAGGGCTGACATATCCGGGGCGCCTCCGGGTTGCATGAAATCTCCTTCTCGCCTCAAACGACCGGGTATCAACTTGGTCACGCTCGCCGGGCCTCGGCGGGTCGTCAACAAGGGTAGCCGCCGTCCGGGCTACCGTGGCCAGGTGCGAGTGAGTTTCGGACACCAGATGTCGCGTGCCGTGCCGCTCCGTCGCGCCATGGGCCTGGCGGGAACGGCGCTGTTGACGGCGGCATCGGTCACGGTGCTGCCGATCGTGACGCCGGCGGCGCCCATCGCCGCGGCCGCACCCGGCATCGCCGGACGCATCGTCGTGCTGGACCCCGGGCATAACGGGGCCAATGACGGGTCGATCAACAACCAGGTGCCCGACGGTCGGGGCGGCACGAAGAGTTGTCAGACCAGCGGCACCGTTACCGATGGCGGGTACCCGGAGCACACCTTCGCGTGGAACACCGTGCTGCTCATCCGTCAGCAGCTGACCCAGCTCGGCGTGCGCACCGCGATGACCCGTGGCGACGACGACAAGCTCGGTCCGTGCATCGACAAACGCGCGGAGATCGAGAACAGCTTCAACCCCGATGCCGTCGTGAGTATCCACGCCGACGGCGGCCCGGCCGGTGGTCATGGCTTCCATGTCAACTACTCGAATCCGCCGGTAAACGCGGTACAGGGCGAACCGACGCTGCGCTTCGCCAAGACCATGCGTGACAGCCTGCAAGCCGCCGGCCTGACACCGGCGACCTACATCGGCACCGGCGGGCTCTATGGCCGCTCTGACCTGGCGGGCCTCAACCTTGCCCAGCACCCGAAGGTTCTCGTCGAGCTCGGCAACATGAAGAACGCCCAGGACTCGGCGATGATGACGAGCCCCGAGGGCCGCGCCAAATACGCGCAGGCCGTGGTTCAGGGCATCGTGGCATACCTCAGCGGTACCGCACCGGCGCCGGGTGTAGACCCGGCGGCGGCGCCTGCACCCGGCGGTTAGGTCGCCGAACCTTCGACCGTCTTCTTCAGGTTTTCCAGCACTTCGGCCTGAATTTTCTTGAGCCCCAACGGCGCAAAGGTCTTCTCGAAGAATCCCTTGATGCCACCGCCGCCCGTCCACGCCGTCTTGGTGGTGACCGTCGAGCCGGTTCCGGCAGGTGCGACGGTCCAGCTGGTCACCAGTGTGGAGTTGGCATCCTTCTCGATGACGGTGTGCCCGGCGACGCTGACGCTGGACTTGATGTCCCGCACGCGCGACTCGGTGGCCTGAAGCTTCCAGGACGCGACGGTGCCCTCACCCTGACCGCCCTCAAGCACCTGGTAGTCGCGGTAATGGCTGGACAGGATCTGCGGGCGCACATTCTGGTAGTCGGCAACAGCGGCGAGCACTGTCTCTGGCGTCGCGTTGATCAACACCGAACTGGACGCACTGACCTGACCCATGAGTTCTCCCTCGCTACGACTTGGTTCTACTACTGGTTGTAGTCGCAGTCTAAGGGTCGGCCACGAGATCGCCGAGGCGACGTTCACCGTCCACCGTCTGACCGCCCCGTTGCAGAAAGCGCGCGATTCTCTGGGTGCTGTGCTCATCCTTGAATGCGGCGACGATGGCTGCCCGCTCCGCGGCCAACCCCGGCTCCAGGTCGGTGACCAGCGCATCGACCGTGCTCTTGGCACCCGCGATCAGTTCGAGCGGATTGACGGCGATCCGCCGGGCAAGCCGATTCACGAACGGCCACCCCTCATCGGCGTCCAGAGCACGGTTCACCCAGCCGTATCGTTCCGCGAGATCGGCATCGAAATCCTCATGACCCAAAATCACCTCAAGCGCACGCGCCCGACCCAGCCCCTGGAGAAGGTGCTGCGGACCAGATCCCGCCGGGACGATCCCCAGCCCCGTCTCCACCTGATTGAAGATGGCGTGGCCACGGACCGCGAAACGCATGTCCAGGTTGAGGAGGAACTCACTTCCCCCGCCCGCGACCCTGCCCTCAACCAGTGCGATGGAGGCCTGGCGCAGCCCGCGGAACCTGCCGACCAACCGCTGGAAGGATTCGACCGAATCGGCAGTACGGGCCGAATCCGATTGCAGAATCTCGACATTCAGGTGTGCGATGAAGAAGTCGGGATTGGCGCTGCCGAACAGCACCACCGTCACGTCGTCGCGATCGGCGAGCCAACGAGCCAGCCGTGACAGGCTCGACATGAGTGGCCCGTCCAGCAGATTGAGCGGACCGTTGTCGATCAGGACAGTCAGGACACGATCGTCGCGCGCACACCGCAACCCGTTGAGTTCGGGCACCTGCGTATTCACGAGCCAGTGCTCATCAGAACGCGACAGATCCCGGCGGCAGTCCCAATTCCACCCGGCCGAACAGCTCGTAGGCCGAATCCGTGTCGTAGACAACGTGTGTGGACAAGGTGTTCACATCGCGCAAGTGGCGCTGTAACGGCGAGTCCTCGTATTGCGCGGAGGCACCGCATGCCTCGACCGCCTCGGCGATGGCCTGTTTGCAGACTTCGACAACGTAGGCACAGTTGCGGCGCACAGCCACCCGATCCTCGGTGGCCAGCCCCTCGCCGGAGCGCAGCTTATCCTCCACATCTCGCACCGTCTGCAACAGCAGGGTGCGTGCCGACTCGGCCTGCGCCGCAACATGTCCCATGCGCCGGTGCGCGGTGGCCAGCTTAGACTGCTCCTGCATCGAGTACCGCATCACCCGGGTCTTGATCTTCTCGGTGAACAGCTCCACCGTCCCCAGCGCCATCCCTACCGCCGGCGCGGCCGCGACATTGGAGAGGGCGCAGAACAGGGGTATCCGATAGATGGCAGACCCGTGCAGTTCCGCCGAGGGTGACTGCCCGCGCGCCAGCGGACCGAACTCCTGCACCCGATGCTCGGGGACGAAGACGTCGCTGACGGCAATGTCCATGCTCCCGGTACCCCGCAGACCGGAGGTATACCAGGTGTCGATGACCTCCAGATCGTTCCTGGGAATCATGAAGGTGCGCAGATCCGGATACTTGGGCGGCTCGTCATGCTGCACCACCGCGGCAACCGATGCCCACGACGAATGCCAGACACCACTGCCGAATTGCCAACGCCCGCTTATCTTATAGCCGCCCTCGACGGGAGTGGCGATACCCGATGGCGACCAGCTGCCCGGAAACAGCAACGGAGACCCCGGCGGAACCGAGCCGAACATCTCGTCCTGCAGCTCCTCGGGAAACAACCCGGCGAGCCAGTTGTGGATTCCGTAGATACAGAAGGTCCAGGCGGTCGATCCGCAGACCTTGCCCACCTCGATGACCGCGCTCACCAAGGTCTCCAGACTGGCCTCGTCGCCCCCATAGCGGCGCGGCGCCATCAGGCTGAACAGACCCGACTGGGACAGCTCGGCAATGGTCTCGTCAGGCATCCGGCGCAGGCGCTCGGCCTCGAGGGCCCGTGCCGCGATAGCGGGTGCGAGGTCACGCGCACGCTGAACGGCATCGGCCTGCACTGCTGTCGAACTCGTCATCAAAACCTCGCAACCTGCGCAATCATTAGCGAATGACACGCGATCGGACTGAAACTGAATCTAGATTCAGATTTAATGTAGCCTTGGCGGGGTGGTGATGTCTAGCGATTCAGCGATCCGGCCCGTGGCCGCCGAGCAGCCCTCGACACAACGTGGCCGCAGCACGCGCCGCGCCCTGATGGATGCGGCACGTGAGGTCATCTCCCGGGTCGGGTACTCCGAGGCGCGGGTCATCGACATCACCACCGAGGCAGGGAAATCCGTCGGGGTTTTCTACAATTACTTCACCGACAAGGCCGAGCTTCTCCGCACCATGGTCGATGAGTTCCGCGATGAGGCGTACACCCGCGGCGACACCGTCGAGACGGGCGATCGCGCACCATATGACGTGATCCGGGACATCGTCACGGTGTACTGGACCACCTATCGCGACCATGCCCCTGTGCTCTCCGGGGTATTCCAGGCCGCGCAGATAGACCCGACATTCGTCGAGTACTGGCGCGACCTGCGCGCCCCGGCACGCACGATGATCGCCGACAACATTCGGCGACTGCAGAAACACGAGTACTCCCCGGGGATGGATCCCGATATCACCGCATCGGCGATCGGGGCGATGATGGACTACTTTTGTTACGTCTGGCTGGTAGAGGGTGGGGAGACCGGACGCAGCTCGGTCACCGACGAGGAGGCCATCGACACACTCGCCCGCATCTGGTTCAACGCGCTGTGGTGGAAATCCGAAGGTGCGCATGGCACCACCTGACTGGGTGGTCGAGCTTCTCTCGCACGCCGGACTTGTGTCTGTGGAGGCACAACCATTGACCGGAGGGGTGTCCTCCGACGTGTGGCGTGTTCGGCTGAGTTCGGGCGAATCAGTGGTGGTCAAGCGGGCCATCGAGCGGCTTCGGGTGCAGGCTCACTGGGTAGCACCGTTGCAGCGCAACATCTTTGAGGCGCGTTATCTCCGACGCGTGGCGACGATCGTTCCGTCTTTTACGCCCCGGGTTGTCCTGGCCGTCGAAGATCTGCACGCGTTCGCGATGACAGATCTGGGGCCCATTGCCTCCTGGCGCGAAGATCTTGCGAACGGGCGTATCGATCCGGAGGTGGGCAGGGAACTCGGCGTACGCCTCGTTGCCGTGCATGCGCATACGGCCGGGGACGCCACGGTGGCAAGAGAATTCGCATCCGGTGACCTGTTCGAGGCGTTACGAATCGAGCCGTATCTGCGCTACCCGGCAGAGCGCCTGCCGGATAACGCCGATGCCCTTTCCCAACTGGCCGATGACCTCGCCGGTACGCACATCGCACTGGTGCATGGAGATGTGAGCCCGAAGAACGTGATCGTCACCGCGGATGGACCGGTGCTGACCGATGCCGAATGTGCCTGGTACGGAGACCCCGCCTTCGATCTCGCGTTCTGCCTTAATCATCTGCTGCTCAAGCGGATATGGAAACCGGAGTACCGCGAATTGTTGCAGGAGACGAGTCGCCGGCTCTGCACCGCGTACCTGGCGGGCGTCTCCTGGGAATCGCCGGATACGGTGGCCGCCCGGACCGCGCGCCTCCTACCCGCGTTGGCTCTCGCTCGCATCGACGGACGATCGCCCGTGGATTACTTGTCCGCCTCTCAACGCGATTCACTGCGCGCCCGCGCAGGGCAGGCCTTGCATGAATCGGCCACCGATCCGCTGGCCGTCACACAACAGTTAGAGGGAACATGACCGGAACACACATCAGTGGTGTGCACGCTCGACGCGTATGGGATTCACGCGGGCGGCCGACCGTCGAGGCGGAGCTGCTGCTGGGCGATGGCAGCATCGGGCGGGCGATCGCTCCCGCGGGTGCGTCCCGGGGCAGCGGCGAGGCCGCCGATCTACGGGACGGCGGCAGCCCTTTCGCCGGTTACGACGTGACCGCTGCGGTGGCAGCCGCCCGCGCTCTGACCGAGCATCTGGTCGGCATCGACGCCACCGACCAGAAGGCCGTCGACACGGCGCTCACCGCGGCTGACGGGTCGGACGCGTTCGCGCTAATCGGCGGTAACACGTCGGTGGCCATGTCGATGGCGGCCGCACACGCCGCAGCCGCATCGCACGGTATTCCGTTGTGGCGCTATCTCATCGGTGATCGAACGGCCGCCATGCCGCTGCCGGAGATTCAGGTGATCGGCGGGGGCGCCCATGCCGCGCGTCGCACCGATGTTCAAGATTTCATGGTGGTGCCCGCGGCAGCCGACAGCATCGAACAGGGCCTCAACTGGGTCGCCGAAATCCATCGCGCATGCGGGGCTTTGCTTTCCGAGCGAGGCCGGCTCGCCGGGGTGGCAGATGAGGGTGGATGGTGGCCGGTGGTGGACTCCAACGAGGACGCACTGGAACTGCTGGTCGCCTCCATCGAGCGGGCCGGATTGCAGCCGGGAGCCCAGGTCACGATCGCGTTGGACATCGCGTCGAGCGAATTCGGCAGCGGCGGCCGCTACCGTCTCGGGCTCGACGGCACCGAGCTCGACTCCGATGCGTGGGCAGAGGTTCTGATCGGGTGGATAGATAAGTATCCGATCGCTTCCATCGAGGATCCGCTCGCCGAGGACGATCCCGCTGCCCTGGCGGAGTTCACCCAGACAGTGGGACACCGCGTCCTGGTAGTCGGTGACGATTTCACCGTCACCAATGCCGAGCGGGTGCGCCGAGCAACCGAGGCCGGAGCGTGTACCGGATTACTGGTGAAGCCCAACCAGGCCGGCACACTCAGCGCCGCCAAGTCGGCGCACGACACCGCTCACGACTGCGGATGGGACACCATCGTGTCTGCGCGATCGGGTGAGAGCGAGGATGTCACCATTGCGCACCTGGCGGTCGGGTGGGGTGCCGAGCAACTCAAGGTCGGCTCCATCACCAGATCCGAACGCACCGCGAAATGGAACGAGCTGCTCCGCATCGACGAACAGCTTGGCGGAGCACCGATTCGGCTAGGACGATTGACCCTGGATTAGTTTCCGACAGTCACGCTTGGCATCCGAATCACGTTCTCGGGTGCGCCACGCGCAGAACCGGGCTAGCGTAGGAATTGTGCCTATCTCGTCAGGATCGGCGCACGCCGAGGGAGTAAACCGGCTACTACGGAGTTACCGGGCCATTCCCACGACGGCGACCGTGCGTTTGGCTAAGCCCACCTCAAATCTGTTCCGCGCAAGGGCAAAGTCGACTACACCGGGCCTGGATACCTCGGGCCTCACCGGTGTCATCAGTGTGGACACCGTCAATCGCACGGCCGACGTGGCCGGCATGTGTACCTATGAGGACCTGGTCGCGGCCACCCTTTCCCACGGACTCGCACCGCTGGTAGTGCCACAGCTCAAGACCATCACACTGGGTGGCGCGGTCACCGGGCTCGGAATCGAATCCGCGTCCTTCCGCAACGGGCTTCCGCACGAGTCGGTTCTCGACATGGACATCCTCACCGGCGCGGGCGAAATCGTCACCGCATCGGCGCACGAACACGCAGATCTCTATCGAGGCTTCCCCAACTCGTACGGCACGCTGGGCTACTCGGTGCGGCTACGCATCGAGCTCGAACCCGTCGGACGGTTTGTTGCCCTGCGGCACATCCGATTCCATAGCCTCGATGAACTCGTGGCAGCGATGGAGTCGATCGTGGATTCGGCGACCTTCCAGGGCGAACGAGTGGACTATCTGGACGGTGTGGTGTTCACCGACGAGGAGTCCTACGTGTGTCTGGGCACCCAGACGGATGCGCCCGGCCCGGTGAGCGATTACACGGGACAACAGATCTACTATCGCTCGATCCAGCATGCGGACGGCACCGGTCACGATCGGCTGAGCATCCACGACTACCTATGGCGTTGGGACACCGACTGGTTCTGGTGTTCCCGCGCGTTCGGCGCGCAAAATCCACGCATCCGCAGGCTGTGGCCGCGAAAGTATCGGCGCAGCAGCGTCTACTGGAAGATGATCGGCCTTGATCAGCGTTACAACATCGCCGACCGCATCGAGAAGTTCAACGGGCGCCCAGCCCGGGAACGCGTCGTCCAGGACGTCGAGGTACCGATCGGTCACACCGCGGAATTTCTGCGATGGTTCCTCGACGAAGTACCCATTGAACCGGTATGGCTGTGTCCGTTGCGTTTACGCGACAACGCAGGATGGCCGCTGTATCCGATACGCTCGGGCCAGACGTACGTCAACATCGGCTTCTGGTCCTCGGTGCCCGCAGGCGCCGTCGATGGAGCCACCAACCGGCGGATCGAGCACAAGGTCAGCGAACTGGGTGGACACAAATCGCTGTACTCCGAATCCTTCTATCCGCGTGAAGAGTTCGAGGCTCTGTATGGCGGCGAGCACTATCGGACGTTGAAGAAGATGTACGACCCCGATAACCGATTGCTGGATCTCTATGCGAAGGCGGTACGGCGACAATGACGACGACTCAGGCCAAGAACGACCGGGGCGAGAACGGCAAGCTCTCGCTGGCCGAGATTCTCGAAATCATGGCGGCCGGAGACCTGCCGCTGCGCTTCAGCGCCTACGACGGCAGCAAGGCCGGACCGGAGAATGCCGAACTGGGGCTCGATCTACTGACGCCGCGCGGCACAACGTATTTGGCGACGGCGCCGGGTGACCTGGGGCTGGCGCGGGCGTATGTTTCCGGCGATATCGAAATGCAGGGCGTGCACCCGGGCGACCCTTATGAACTGTTGAAGGCCATGGCCGACAGACTGGATTTCAAGCGACCGCCCGCGCGCGTGCTGGCCAACATCGTCAGGTCGATCGGTTTCGAACATCTGCGGCCCATCGCACCGCCGCCGCAGGAGGCACTGCCCCGTTGGCGGCGGGTCGTCGAGGGATTCCGGCACAGCAAGACCCGCGATTCCGAGGCCATCCATCATCACTACGACGTCTCGAACGCGTTCTACGAGTGGGTACTCGGCCCGTCCATGACCTACACGTGTGCCTGCTATCCGAACGCTGAGGCCACGCTGGAAGAGGCACAAGAGAACAAGTACCGGCTGGTTTTCGAGAAGCTGGCGCTCAAACCCGGAGACCGGTTGCTCGACGTGGGTTGCGGCTGGGGATCGATGGTCCGGTACGCCGCACGGCGCGGCGTACGCGCCACCGGTGTCACCTTATCGGCCGAGCAGGCCGCCTGGGCACAGAAAGCCCTTGCCGACGAAGGCCTTTCGGATCTAGCGGAGGTCCGCCATGCGGACTATCGCGATACCACAGAAAGAGAGTTCGACGCGGTCTCGTCGATCGGGCTGACCGAGCACATCGGCATCGCGAACTATCCCGCCTACTTCCGGTTTCTGCAGTCGCGACTGAAGACCGGCGGCCTGCTGCTCAACCATTGCATTACCCGGCCGGACAATCGAACCTCGGCCGTCGCAGGATATTTCATCGACCGCTACGTCTTCCCCGACGGGGAGTTGACTGGGTCGGGGAAAATCATCACCGAGATCCAGAACGTTGGCCTGGAGGTGCTGCACGAGGAGAATCTGCGTCACCATTACGCACTGACCCTCAAGGAGTGGTGCGCCAATCTCGTCGAACACTGGGATGAGGCAGTCGACGAGGTAGGCGAGGCCACCGCGAAGGTGTGGGGCCTGTACATGGCCGGTTCACGACTGGGCTTCGAGCGCAATGTCGTTCAGCTACACCAGGTACTGGCCACTAAACTTGATGCGCGCGGCGGGTCCTCGCTGGCGCTGCGCCCGTGGTGGCAGCCCTAGCTGGGGTCAATCTTGCGAGCGCCCAGCTCGTTCTGAAGTAGTTCCAGCGCAACCTCTTCGGGATCGCGTCGCGGACCCGCCTCGCCCTGCCCGGCCTCGGCGAGCATCTGCTCCTCCTCGTCCTCCGGGGACGTGGGTTCCGGTTCAGGTTCGGGTGCCGGCTCGGGCTCGGGCGTCGGGCGGCTGGGCCGGGTCACGACCCGCGGTGGGGCCTTGTTGACTTTCGGCGCCTGGGCGGGGGCGCCGGCGTCCGCACTGCCCGCCTCGCAACGGATCTCCCAGTCCACCCCGAGCGCATCCTTCAACGCTTCCCGGATGACCTCGGCATTGCGCGACTCGGTGATGCGCTTGGCCAATGGTGGCGAATCATGGGACAGCACCAGGGTCTTGCCCTCGATGGCACGCACGGTGGCACCGGAGAGCATGACCTCGGTGGTCCGGCTGCGGTCCCTGACCTTGGATCGGATCTCGGCCCAGGCGTTGCGCACGGCAGTGGTGTCAAGGGCCCCCGGCTGACGCGGCTCGGGGGCAGGTTCCGGTTCTGGCGCTGGAACTGGCTCTGGTTCCGGTTCCGGTTCCGGTTCCGGTTCTGGTTCCGGAACGGGCGGTGAGGGCGGCTCCGGGGCCGGCTCGGGCGCCGGAGCAGGTGCCGGGGTTGGCTCAGGCTCTGGCGCTGGAACTGGGTCCGGTTGCGGGGTGGGTTCCGGAGCCGGAGCGGGTGTAGGCGGCGGAGTCGGCGCGGGAGGCTCGGGCGCCGGGGCCGGCGGTGCGGTTGTTTCGGCGGCCGGGGCGGCGGGGGCCTGGGACTTGCGGACAAAGCGCGGCGACGCGCCTGCCCCACCGGCCTCGGGCACCGACATGTCCAGACGCTTCTCGATGCGCTCGACACGTTGCAGCACAGCAGATTCCGCGTCTGTGGCCGAGGGCAGCAGCAGTCGGGCGCACACCACTTCCAGCAGCAGCCGAGGTGCCGTCGCGCCCCGCATCTCCCCGAGCCCGGCGTGCAGCACCTCGGCGTATCGGGTCAAGGTCGCGGGCCCGATGCGCTCGGCCTGCTCGCGCATCCGCTCCAGCACGTCCTGTGGCGCATCGACCACACCGCGCTCCACTGCATCCGGAACCGCTTGCAGAACAATAAGATCGCGGAAACGCTCGAGCAGGTCGGTGCCGAATCGGCGCGGGTCGTGTCCGGCATCCATCACGCCTTCGATGGCTCCGAACACCGCCGCGCCGTCACCGGCCGCGAGCGCGTCCACCGCATCGTCGATCAGTGCGATATCGGTGACGCCCAGCAGTGCGAGAGCCCGCTGGTAGGTCACGCGTTCCTCGTCCGCACCGGCGAGCAACTGGTCCAGTACCGACAGGGTGTCTCGAGGGGATCCGGCACCGGCGCGGATCACCAGCGGGTACACCGGATCGTCGACGGCGACGTTCTCCTGCGCACAGATGGCCTCGACAAGCGTCCGCATCGTCTTGGGCGCCAGCAGGCGGAACGGATAGTGATGGGTGCGCGACCGGATGGTCGGCAGCACCTTCTCCGGCTCGGTGGTGGCGAAAACGAAGATCAGATGTTCGGGTGGCTCCTCCACAATCTTGAGCAGCGCGTTGAAACCCGCGGTGGTGACCATGTGCGCTTCATCGATGATGAAGATGCGGTAGCGCGACTGCGCGGGTGCGTAAAAGGCCCGATCACGCAGCTCACGGGTGTCGTCCACACCACCGTGGCTGGCGGCGTCCAGTTCGATGACATCGACGTTGCCCGATCCGTTGGGCGCCAGCGCCACGCACGAATCACAGACCCCGCACGGCGTCGAGGTGGGCCCCTGCACGCAGTTGAGCGAGCGGGCCAGGATGCGGGCCGAGGACGTCTTACCGCAGCCACGGGGCCCCGAGAACAGATAGGCGTGGTTGATGCGGCCCGCGTCCAGCGCGGTGGTCAACGGTCCGGTGACGTGCTCCTGGCCGATGACTTCGGCGAAGGTCGCCGGGCGATACTTGCGGTACAGGGCCACGGAGAGCAAGGGTACCGGCGACCGCAGACGACCTTGGCGGGCCACCTGACGAACAAACGGCCACATTGGGTGATCTTGTTCGCTAAAGTCCGCGCATGAGGACACGTCGCGTTGATATGAACACTGTGTTGGCGGTTGGCGCGAGTGTCATCGCACTCGCATTCACCTCCGCTTGTTCCAAGGAATCGCCGAGTGAGTCACCGGCGCCGTCGTCGAGTACCCAGAAGGCCGACGAACCGACCGTGAAGTTGCCCGAGGGCCCGGCGACCGCACTTTTGCTGACCCGGGAGGACTTCCCCGCCGGCAATGGGACGTTCACCATCGAAGACAAGCTCAAACTCGACAAGGACAAGGCGGACAAGTCCAAGCCGGAGAAGGTCAACCCGCCCGGGTGCTACGAGTTCATCTCCGAGGGAGACGGCGACTACGACAGGGCGCGCGCCAAGTACGACTCGGACACCGTGATGGCGGAGAGCAGTGTCGGGCTCGGTATCAAGCAGTCCTTCGACGACCTCGCGAAGCGCGCCCAGGAATGCGCATCCGTCCAGATGGAGGGTGACGGGGTGGCGATGAAGGCGCATGTCTCCATCTCCGATTTGCCCGGTGCATCCGCGGAGACCAAGTTGGTCAAGGTCGGCGGTCTTCTCGGACCTGAGGGCGACCAGATCGGCGTCGAGTCGCACATCGCGATCGCGCATCCCCGGGGCACGACCGTCCGCATTGAGGTCGACCGATTCATCGAGCCGTGGACTCCCGAACAGGACGCACTGGTGTTGGATCTACTCAACAAGCAGATCGCCAAGGTGCAAAAGGCGCCCTAGGCGAATCCGCACATGACGGATGGGGGAAGTCCCGTGGCTCGCACGCTGTCCATCAGCGCGATATCCGCCGCACTGATCCTCGTATCGGCGTGCACCAGCGTCGTCTCGGGTGAACCGAAGTCGGACGGTTCACCCGGGCTGCCCAAGGGTGATCCCGCCAAACTCCTGCTGCCCCGCCAGGACTTCCCCGAGGGCTCGGGCACCTATGAGGTGCTTGAGCGCCCGGGTGATGACGGCCCGACGGTCAGCCCATCCGAGTGCAACATGTTCGTCAACCACGACACGGTCGCCTTCGATCAGGCCGCCGCACAGTACGAGGACGGGTCTCTTCGTGTGGACGTCGTGGTTGGCAAAGGGATTGCCGATTCGTTCCAGACCATCCAGGAGAAGGCGGGGCGGTGTGGGTCCGTCACGCTTGACCTCGACGGGATCGGCGGGACCGGCAGCGTCAAGACGGAGAAGGTCTCGGGAGCGAGCGTGGACGCGATCGCAGCCGTCTTCACCGGCGGCCTGGGCATGGACGGTGAACAGACTGTCGAGATCAACGTCAAGACGCTCACCGCACATCCGCGCGGCACCACGGTGACCGTCAAGGTCCTTCACGCCATGGAGCCCTGGACCAGTGACAACGACAAGCTGGCGCTGACGCTGCTCAACAAACAGATCGACAAGGTGCAGCAGGCGCCCTAGTTGGCACGCTCCAGCAGCTTCTCGGTTGCCGCCAGCAGCGCGCACGTCGCCAGACCATCGACGGCGGCGCCGACGGTCTCCAGCGGCGGGAACGACGGTGCCAGACGAATGTTCCTGTCATTCGGGTCATTTCGGTACGGGAACGTGGCGCCCGCCTCGGTGAGCGCGATCCCGGCCTCCTTGGCCAGGGCCACCGTGCGTTTGGCGGTGCCGTCCAGCACGTCGAGGCTGATGAAGTATCCGCCCTTGGGCTCACTCCACGATGCGATCTTGCTCTCGCTCAATCGGTCGTCCAGGATCTCAAGCGCCAGCTCGAATTTGGGCGCGAGGATCTGCTGATGTTTCTGCATGTGCAGCTTGACGCCCTCGGCATCGCCGAAGAAGCGCAGGTGCCGCAGCTGATTCACCTTGTCGGGCCCGATGCTGCGCTTACCGGCGTGCTGCAGGTACCACGCGATGTTGGCCAGTGATCCGCCCATGAAACTGACGCCGGCTCCGGCGAAGGTGATCTTCGAGGTGGACGCAAAGATCAACGGGCGGTTGGGATGTCCGGCGGTCTCGGCGAGCCCCAGCAAGTCCACATTCCGGACGAAATCATGCGTCAGGGTGTGTACCGCGTAGGCGTTATCCCAGAACAGCCGGAAATCCGGTGCCGCCGTATTCATCTGGGCCAGCCGGCGAACGACCTCCCACGAGTAGACGGTTCCGGTGGGGTTCGAGAAGACGGGAACGCTCCACATGCCCTTGATGGTCGGGTCGGAGGCGACGAGCTCCTCGATGAGGTCCACGTCGGGGCCGTCCTCGCGCAGCGGTACCGGAATCATCTCGATGCCGAAGGATTCGGTGATTGCGAAATGACGGTCGTATCCGGGCGCCGGGCACAGGAACTTTAGTGACGGCTCCTCAACCCACGGCCGGGGTGAGTCGACGGTTCCGTGCAGCAGCGCGTACATGATCACGTCGTGCATGAGGGAAAGGCTGGCGTTGTTGGCCGCGATCAGGTTGGGCGCGGGAACACTGAGTAGCTCACCGAAGATCGCACGCAGCTCCGGAAGGCCGTTACCGCCGCCGTAGTTGCGCGTATCGGTGCCATTGCCGTCGAGGTAGTCGCCGTCACCAGGCAGCGCCAGCAGGCCGTTCGACAGATCCAGCTGCTCGGGTGCCGGCTTGCCACGAGTGAGGTCCAGCGAGAGCCCCTTGGCCTTGAGCTGGCTGTAGTTCTCCTGCTGCAACCGATGCTGAGCTGCGAGTTCGTCGGGTCCGAGCGACAAGAATGACACGGCTTTCCCCTATTCGCCCTGCGGGGCATCTGGAGGTCGCAATCTTCGGAAAGGGGACCCCGCGCACCCGACAGAGCCCGTTGACCCTTGCTGCCTTCCAGCCCTGGGGGAGTTCACAGGATAGACGCCGCGCGGGGTCCAGCGATCAGTCTAGTGGGTGGGCCATACCGCCCCCAACCGTGGTGGGTGTTACCTTCCGATATCGTGAAATCGGATTGAGGCAATACCGTCTGTGCCCTCGAATTCTCTTAGGAAAGGACCAGCGGGAATGGCTGAAATTCCAACTCTTGCAGAGTTTCCGCTGCATTCACACGACAAGCTGCGTTATGCCGATACGGACCGGCAAGGACACATCAACAATTCCGTTTTCTCCACCTTGCTGGAAACCGGGCGAGTCGAGTTTCTACACGACAGCACAAGACGAATCCTGGAGCCAAACAGGGCGTTTGTTATCGCACGTTTGGAGATCGATTTCCTGGGCGAGATGCTATGGCCAGGCCAAGTAACTATCGGCACAGCGGTGGATTCCGTCGGGCGCAGTTCACTCAAACTCCGCCAAGCCATCTTTCAGGAAAACCGGTGTGTCGCGAGAGCCCTCTCTGTCATTGTTTTGATGGATGAAAGCTCGCGCCTCTCGACACCATTCTCCGAGGATGTTCGGTCACGCCTTTCCGAGTCGGCATCGAATAGCGCACCGCAACCGCACTCCGATACAAACGCCTAATCGCCGACCAGCCCCAGCAGCTCAGCTCCATTGCGATCCAGGATCAGCGACGCTTCTTCGGCCGACAGACCCTCCTGGATGTAGGTCGCGGAACTGACGTACCGGGGGCCTCCCTGGTACGGGAAATCCGATCCGAATACCAACCGGTCGGCGCCGAGCGATGCGACAGCGGCCCGCAGCGCGGGAGTGTGGTCATGCCCCACCGTGTCGAACCACAGCCGCCGGGCGGCATCCTTGGGTGCTTCCGGACAATGTGTCGCTTCCCATTCGGTCACCTGACGGTTCGCGCGCTCCAGCACCATCGGTAAGGCCCCGCCCAGATGACACGTCACGATCTTCATATCCGGATAACGCGACGGGATGCCCGCGACGATGAGGTGCATGATGGCGATCGTGTCCTCGATCGGCGCCCCGATCGACCAGGTGAGCGAGTGATCGGTGATCAAAGACGAGTCCGCACCGCACCCTGCTGGATGCACGAAAAGTATTGCGCCCCTGCTATTCAGTTCCTCGTACAGCGGATCGAATAGCGGATCGGCTATCGACCGGCCAAGTACCGAGGTCGTGATCGACGCGCCGTACATGCCCAGATCGTCGATCGCACGGCTCAGCTCCTCCAACGCCGCCGGGATGTGGGGTAGCGGCAGTGACGCCAGCGCGCGGAACCGTCCCGGATACTCACTGGCGAGCTTCGCGTACTCGTCGTTGACGAACCGGGCACTCTCGACGGCGGCCGTCTCGTCCTCGAAATGAGGCGATGCCGGTGTAGCCGAGAGGATCTGCAGGTCGACACCCGCTTCATCCATCAGCGCGAAACGTCCATCCAAATCGGTACGCGTCGCCCCGGCACCCAGGCCCCGATGGACATCGGTACCGGCCCTCCCATACTCGTCGAGCAACGACAGATAGTCGTCAGACCACAGGTGAGCGTGAATGTCTATGCGCACGCTCGTCATGCTAGTACCGGAACACCCGTCGCCAGCGGCGTGAGCAGCTCACCGAAGATTCCCACGCCATCGCGAGTGAGGATGGACTCGGCGTGGAACTGGATGGATGCAAACCGCTTGGCGCGCACAGCATGCACCTCGCCTGTCACGGCATCGGCACTGATCTGCACCCGTCCTGCGGGCGTATCGACCCACTCGCCGCTCGTCACCGCGGCGAAGGTGTTGTAGAACCCGACATGTCGCTCGGTTCCGAACAAATCGATCTGCCGCTGCACACCCTGATTGGGCTGCTCTCGACGACGAACGGGCAGGCCCAACTGCCGGCAGAGCACCTGATGACTCAGGCAGATCGATAGGAACGGAATACGCTGAGTCAGTGCGGTCTTCGTCAAGGCGGTCAGTGTCGCGATCTTCGGAACATCGATTGCCGTCGGATCGCCCGGGCCGGGGCCGAGCACCAGGATGTCATGTGCGCCGGGTTGGATATCCTCGTCAAATCGGCGGATATCCACGCGTAAACCCAAGGCCCGCAACTGCAATCCGATCATCGAGGTGAACGTGTCCTCGGCGTCGACCACCAGCGCGGTGCGGCCCACCAGACTCGCGGCGTTCTCTCCCGATCCGTGTCCCAGCCAGAATGTCCCGATACCGGTGTTGCGGCTAGCCAGCGCCTCCGTAACTCGGGGATGGCTGCGAAGTTCCCGGCGTGTCGTCAGAGCGGAGAGCAATCCGGCCGCCTTGCTGCGGGTTTCAGCGGCCTCGCTCGCGGGATTGGAATGCCGAACGATGGTGGCGCCGGTGCCGGCGGTAAGCGCACCATCCGGTGCGATCTCCGCGGTGCGGATCAAGATGGCCGAATCCAATTGCCGCACACCGGCGGTGTCTGTGCTGACCAATGCGGCAACGCCGCTGTAGTACCGGCGGCCCTTGGGTTCATACCGTTGAATGACACGGCACGCGTTCTCCAGTGGGCTTCCCGTCACCGTCGGCGCGAACATCGTCTCGGCCAGAATCTCACGCGGATCTCGATCAGTAACACCGGAAATCAGATACTCGGTGTGCGCGAGCCGCGCCATTTCCTTCAGGTATGGTCCCTGCACCTGCCCACCGTCCGGGCAGATTCGGGCCATCATCTTCAGCTCTTCATCGACCACCATGTAGAGCTCGTCGGATTCCTTGGTGTCGGCGAGGAACTCCATGACCGCATCCAGGTTCGGGCCGTTGGCACCGTATCGATATGTTCCGCTGATCGGATTCATCACGGCCAACGAATCCTGCACACTGATATGGCGTTCGGGGGTCGCGCCGATGAATACCTGCTCGCCGGTACTCACCAGGAACGTCCAGTACGCGCCCTTCTCCCGTTCCAGCAGTCTCCGAAAGAGCGTCAGCGCGGTGTTGATCGAATAGTCGTGCAACTGGACCAACAGGTTCCGCTTGAGCACGAAGTTGGCGCCCGCCCCCTGGCCGATCTCCTCGGCGATGATTCCCGAGGCCAGACGCGCGTACTCCTCGTCGTCGATGTCGAAATCGCTGTGGCCCACCACTACCGGATATTCGGGAATTCGGTCCAATACCTCCGACAACGGCGCCGACTCCTGCTGCTCGACGGCAAGCGCCAGTAGTGGAGCACCGTCATCGGGCGCTACAAATCCGCGCTCGGCAATCTGCCGGTACGGCACCAAGGCCAGCAGGTCATGCCCACTGTGCCCGTCGCGCAACGGAAGGTCGGCGATCCGCTCGACGGACGTCACCGTGCCGGTGACGACGTCGACGGCGTCGGGTGCGCCGGATTCCGGGCGGTACAGCAAGGCGAATGGCCCGGTTGCTCCCGCCAATACACGTCCCAGTAGATCGCTCATGTCAGCACCTCGTCCGTGACGGTCAGCACGGCGCACCGTCGTGCCGCGTATTCCAAAGCCATCCAGTGTGATTCGTCATCGAAATCGGCGATCGCGTCGGCAACCAGGAAGGTCTCGATATCGTTGGTGAACGCGTCCACCGCCGTCATCAACACACCCACATGTGCGTAGACGCCGCAGATCACCAACTGGTCACGTCCCGCTGCGTGCATCCGTTCCAACAGCGCCGAACGGTGGAAGGCGCTGTAGCGCCACTTGGTGAAGACCCAGTCACCCGCGTCGGGTGCGATCGGATCGACGATCTGACGGTGCTCTTCGTCCACACGCATCCCGGGGCCCCAGAAGTCCTTGAGCAAGCCACGCTGCTCCTGGGTCATGCTGCCAGGCTGAGCGGTGTAGGCGATCGGGATGCCCGCGGCCACCGACCTGTCGCGGATGGCCGCCACATTGCTCACCAGTTGATCACGCAACGACACAGGCAGCGGCGCCAGGAAATAGCGCTGCATGTCGTGAATGAGCAATACGGCGCGTGCGGGGTCGATCTGCCATGTCGCCGTGTTGGCAGGCAGTAGATCCACGGTCGGCAGGTCGTACTCGGCGATGATCGGGATGCCGCGGGTGGCAGTGGTCATTGGTCAAACCCCTAACGTCGCGCCGCCATCGACCACCAGCGTGTGCATGGTGATGTGGGCGGCTTGGTCGGAAGAAAGAAAGGCCACAGCGTCGGCGATGTGTTGTGGTTGTGCGATGCGCCCCAGGGGAATCCCCGGCTTGAAGTCGTCCAGGCTGCCGGCAACCAATCCGGAGTCCGAGGAATCACCCAGCATGGCGCGCAGCATGGGAGTGTCCGTCGAGCCGGGTGCCACTACGTTGCATCGGATTCCGTGCTCGGCGAGTTCCAGCCCAAGGCTCTTGGTGAAGGCGTTGGCCGCAGCCTTGGATGCGGCGTATGCCGTCATCCCCTTGCGGGCCACCAGGGCGGCATTGGAGGCGATCGTCACGATCGACCCTGCGCGGCGCGGGATCATGTATCGAGCCACCTCACGGCTCAGAACAAAGGGAGCGCGCACGTTGACGTCGAAGGTCCGTGCCCAGTCGGCATCGGAGAACTCCACCGCTGCACCTGTTCTCAGCACTCCAGCACCATTCACCAATGAGGTGATCGGTCCGATCCGAGACTCGATGTCCGATACCCCGACGGCCACCGCGGTGTCGTCGGTGATGTCCAGCACCTGTCCGATGATGTCCAACCCCTCGTCGGCGGCATACTCGACGAGCTGTTTGATGGCGACCTCATCGATATCCACCGCGACAACCCGCTCGTCCCGACGAGCCAAGGTAGTCACCACCCGAGATCCGACTCCCCCGCCTGCGCCGGTGACCACCGCTACCATGCCGACACCACTTCGGTGGCCTGCGCGGTATTGAGGCGCGGATCGCACAGCGTCGAATACCGCTGACCTACCTCGTGATTCTGCGAGCCGTCGAGGACGCACTCGACCACGTCGTCAGGTGTGGCTTCCAGGTGCAACCCACCCGCGTGCACACCCGCCTCGGCAAGCACCTCGCGGAAGCCGCGGACCTCATCGATGGCCGTCTGGACATGCCTCGTCTTGTACCCGGACTCGGTGGACACGGTATTGGCGTGCAGCGGATCGCACAGCCAGATAACGGGGTGTCCGGATTCACGGACCGCGGCAACCAATTCCGGCAGTTTGTCGCGCACAGCCGACGCACCCAACCGGGCGATCAGCGTCAACCGCCCACTCTCGTGCTCCGGATCCAGCTTGTCGCACAGCGCGAGGAGATCCTCGGTCGTCATCGACGGCCCCACCTTGCATGCCACAGGATTGGCGATGCGCGAGAACAATTCGACATGCGGACCGTCCAGATGCCGGGTCCGGTCACCGATCCAGGGCCAGTGCGTGGACGTGAGCACCATGCGGTTCTCGCCGTCGCGGCGCAGCTGCGGAGCCTCGTAATCCAGCAGCAGCGCCTCGTGGGACGTCCACACCGGCGGCTCGATGACCGAGAGCGAGGACGGCACCCGCCAGCCCAGATGACCCATCACCCGGTTCGCGGCCCAATAGCCGGCGAGCATCCGATCCGGATTGGCGCGCCGATGCACCGGATGAGGTTGCGGACCATTGACGAGATGTCCGCGGAAAGAGGGAAGTTCGACACCGTCGATCGTCTCGGTGGGCTTGGACCTCGGCTTGGCGTATTGGCCGCCGATGCGTCCGACCCGCAGCACCGGCCGGTGAGTCTTCATCCGCATCGTGCCGGCGAGTACGTTGAGCAGTGCCACCTTGCGGGCCACGTGCGCATTGGTCGACTCCTGCGGATCCTCCGCGCAATCGCCCGCCTGAATGATGGTGGCGCGGCCCTGAGCGACGGTGCTCAGCAGCGTGCGCAGGGTCCTGATCTCGTCGGCCCCGATCAATGCGGGCAGCTCGCTGAGTTCGGCACGCACACGTTCCAGGTGTGCATGGTTCTCCCAGACCGGTTGTTGTACCGCACGTCCCGTGTCGAGCAGCAGTGATGGCGCAGTCATTCCCGTGATCTCCATTCGATTGATTTCTGATTCACTTGCCCCACTGGACTGCGTCAAGAACGCCCAGCTGTGTGGTCTTGGTAGGGGTGGCAATTGTTCCGGCACCGTCCCGCAGCACGAGCTGCCGCAAGTCCTGGCCAACCGGATCCCATTGCGGAAGGCGCGGACTGGCCGGTGCGCGGCCATGTACGAACTCCGCGACCAGATCCATGAAAGCGGCAGAGGTTTCCCGCTCCTTCGGCCCGTCGCCGAACTTGGCCACATTGGAAGGGTGCGCGTAGGTGCCGAAGAGGAAAGGTGACGTCGATTCGTGCGGTACGCCGAAGTATGGGGGCTTCACCGGGTGTGCGTACTCCATCAGATACAGCGGCGCACGCCGCTCGATCGTCGCGCGGCGGGTGAAGGCAAGGATGCCGTGCCGGATCAGCGCATCGCCCCACAGTTCGGTCCACAACGACAGCGGATCGTTTGGCCGACCATCTTGTCGTGCCGAATCTGCATAGACGGCAACAGCATCGGCAACGGTCGCATCGGATAACGGCGATACGCCCTGCTCGAGGATGTCGCGGAAGGCAGCGTGCAGTGACGCCGCATCCGTCGGCTGCGGTTGCGGGTCGGGCGCGTTGGGGCCGGTGAAGAATGACCCCTCCGTGCTGGTGTAGATGGAGATGGTGGGGATGTCCGGTATCGGTTGATTGACGTCGAAGGCGGGAAGCAACACCGGATCCAGAACCGGGCCGCGATACTGCCGACCGCTCTTGACCACGCGCTGCGACCTCGGCAAGGCGAACTGCCCCACCCACCAGTCGCGGATTCTGTCGGCCGGGACCTCTTTGAGGTTCTTGACCGAAACCCCCTGCGCCGCGGCCAGGGCGTCGAATACCGCCGTCGCATCGTCGGGCGTCAAGCTCAGATACGGGCTCCAGACATGAGCCTGGCTGACGCTGATCATTCGGCGTAGCAGCGGCCTGGTCTGCGGGTGCAGGGCCAATTGCCAGGTGCTGGCACCGCCTGCCGAGGTGCCGACGAGCGTAATGTTGGCCGGGTCGCCGCCAAAAGCCTTGGCATTCTCACCAACCCACCGCAGCAGTGCGATCTGGTCTTGCAGACCCCAGTTGGTGTGCAGTCCGGTGTCAGGATCTTCGAGCGCGGGATGACCGCAGAAGCCGAAGGCACCCAGCCGGTAGTTGAAGTTGACGACGACAGCTCCGGCGCGTTCGGCGAGTGCCGCCCCGTCGTAGACCGGGAGACTGCCCGCTCCCCGGGACCAGCCGCCACCGTGGATATAGACGATCACCGGCAGCTTGGCTCCCGCGTCCACCGTGGGCGTCCAGACATTGGTATACAGCGCGTCTTCCTGGCGCACCGGGTCACCGCCGGCCGGCTGGATGAAGTCAGAGCCGAACCGTGTGGTGTTCAAAGTATTTCGCCACGGAACCGCCGGGCGCGGGGAACGAAATCGATTCTCCCCGGTCGGCGGCTGCGCATAGGGAATGCCGCGAAAGACGTGAACCTTTCCGGCCGTCCCCCCGCGGATCGCACCACCGGTGACCGAAACTTGCGGATCCGCCGCACTGGCCTGCGAGCCGCAGCCCGCAAGTGCCGCCGCCCCAGCCAACGCAAATGTCGTGCCTAGCAACGCCCGCCGGGTAATCACCTCTCTATCTTCGAGATGGGGCGTCGCGCACCAAACAATCGCGAATTCAATTCGTCAGTTCGGAGACAATCCGTCAAGTTGACCCCCCAAGCACCCCATTGCGCCACCTAGTGACTCAGGATGCGGCTAATCATTCGCTGGTCACGGGGTTGTTCACATATCTGTCATCACCTATTCGTCCACCGCGTTGGGTGTAGCGGGCCACACGCGTAGTCCGTCACTTTGTGTGGTGCCAATACCTGTTCCCAGGGCCGCATCTCGCCCATTCTGAGGTCGACATCGATCACCCGCTAATTCATTGAGGTGCTCCAGACATGACATCTGCGACCAAGGTGCAGGCCGCACCCGAACTGTTCGACACACGTCCTCGTGTTTCTCCGGTCGACGCCATGGCGTCGGTGGCAGCGCACGTGTGCCCCGACGTGCTGCGATCACTGCCACGGTGCGACCAGCGGGCCAAGGGTGAGGACTATGTGACCGGTCTGCTGAAGGTCCGTGGCCGCAAGTCCGCGCGGAACATGGCCGCCACCATGGGCCAGTCCAT
The DNA here is from genome assembly GCF_001440005.1 of Mycobacteroides sp. H001. Classification (NCBI taxonomy): domain Bacteria; kingdom Bacillati; phylum Actinomycetota; class Actinomycetes; order Mycobacteriales; family Mycobacteriaceae; genus Mycobacteroides; species Mycobacteroides sp. H001. Next base: position 55,003 of record NZ_LJYH01000029.1, on the reverse strand, counting down.
GGGGCGCGAGGTGAGTGAGCAGAACCTGCATCACTTCGTCAACAGCTCCACGTGGGACTGGTGGTCGGTCCGTCGAGATCTGACGAGCTACCTCACCAGCGCCTATCACCCCGCCGCCTGGGTGGTCACGCCGATGCTGATTCCCAAGGCCGGAGTGCACTCGGTGGGAGTGGACCGCCGCTACTGCCCCCGCGCCGGGCGCGCGGTCAACGGTCAGCTGGCACTCAGCGTGTGGCTGGCGGCCGACGGCTTCGCGGTGCCCGTCAGCTGGCGTTTGCATCTCTCGCAGCCCTGGCTGGAATCGGCCACCAAGAAGTCCAAGACCTCGATACCCGAGGACTACCCGCTGGAATCGGTCAGCGGATGCGCACTCACGGCTTTCCAGGAGTTCCTCAAGGTAGCCCGGCCGTCGAATGCCCCGGTGGTCTTCGACCTGCTGGGCGCCAACAGCGCAGATCTGACCCAGCTGTTCGGCAGCTTGACCCACCAGGTCGCGACCTCACGTGTATCGGGTGACCTGCAACTGCAGATTGTCGACCCGGCGTTCGTCGGCTATCAGGGCCGGGTACTTCCGGCAGCACAAATCGTGCAGGCCACCAAGGGCTCGCGACGCACCGAACAGTACGTCTACCAGGGGCGCCGCCACCTGATCAGCATCGCGAAGGTTCAGCTGGCCGACCCGTCCGCTGCCCGTTCACGGACACCGTTGACTCTCGTCGGCATGACGCCGCTGGATCATTCGCGGGCTCGCACCGAACTCTGGCTGACCAACGACCCCGAGTTCTCCACCTCGTCTCAGGCGCACCAGGTGGCGCTGGCCGATCACGTGCAGCAGGGATACCTGCACCTGGCGAACCGCATGGGCATGCAGGACTTCGCGGGGCGCTCGTTCACCGGATGGCACCGTCACGCCACCCTCGTGTCGATCGCCGCGACGGTGGGATGCCTGGTGTCACCCGGTCTGGCGAGTGAGCAGCGAACCACGAACTTTCCACAGCTTGATGGCGAGCTGCGTGTCCAGGAGGCGCTCGGCATCCTGCCAACCGTCACCCAGTAATTCGTTCACCCGGTCCAGCCGGCGCACCACCGTGTTGGGATGTGTGTGCAGGATCTTGGCGGCGCGGGTGGGGCTGGCACCGACCGTGAAATACACATCGAGCGTCTGGAGTAGGTCGGTATCACGCTCGTCGTCATAGTCGATGACGGGACCGACCATCGATCTGACGAATCCCTCCACGTCTTGGTGGCGCGACAACAGCACCCCCAGGAATCCGAGTTCGTTTGCGGCAGCCGCTGTTCCGAGTGCACCCAGCGCACTCATGGCGTCCATACAGCGCAGCGCGTCCTGATAGGTCTCCTCGATGGACTCGACACGGTCCGAGGGCCCCGCCGAGGACACCGTGACCGGCATGCGCAGGTGCGTGGTGGTCTCGTCCCATACCGCCTGTGCGGTCCGGCCCGGGTCAGATCCAGGAACGAGCAGCACCACCACCTCGTCCTGGGTGGCACGTAGTCCACCCACCCGAGAGGCGAACGACGCCGACCACAGTGCTGCGCGGTCTAGTCCACCACGTTCGGGTCGAACAATCACCACAATATGCGGCTGGTTGAGATCCAAAGACAAACGGCGGGCGTAGGTTTGAACCAATCGATTGTCGCGCTGACGCGAATCCAGTACATCGTGGAGCAGGTCGTCACGCAACTGGGAGACCGACAATGACATCCGATTATCGCCGGACATGACCACTGCGGCCGTGGTGGCCAGATCCTGGAGCTTCAGCGGGTACACCGAGACCGGCGTGTCGTCCAGACTGGCCACCGACAGCTCGCCGTGGTAGTCATCGCCCACTGTGAGCGCGGTCGTCACATAGTCTTCGGGGTCGGATTCCCATTTGTACGAGGCGATCTCGGCGCTGTCATGTCCGGTCACCCGCATCGCGACTCCCAAACGTTCCGCCGCCGCAAGGACAAAGCTGTCCATGCCACCTGGGCCGGCTCCGGCGTCCAGAAGCTTGGTCCGCAGCTCGATGCGCTGCTCCAACTCACAGATTTGCGCGGTATTGCTGGAGAATTCGTCGGCGCGCGCCAGCGCGATACCCGCGAACGAGCAGAGACTCACGAAGAGGGACCGCTCGGCGGCGGTAAAGCTGCGCACCGTCCGTGAGCCGACATAGAGGTTCCCGAAGTGCTGACCCTCATGCTCCATCGGCATGATCATCAGGCTGTGCACTCCTTCGGAGCGCATGGCGGCGTCGCCGTCGCTGGCCCGGCTGAACCGGGTGTCGGACGAGTAATCCGCGGTCCACACCGGACCGTGGCCGGGCCGGTACTGACTCACCAGTCCGATGTCGTCGCCGATCGGGAAGTACAGGCTTCGATTGATCGCCGTGGTAGACCCATCGACGTAGCGGACATGGTGTCGCACCTCGGGTCCGGAGTCATCGCGCACCGAGATGAACGCGAAGTCGGCGTCGAGCATGATCCGCGCCCGCTTCACCAGAGTGGTCGAGGCCTCGTCGATATCGTGGCATCCGAGCAACTCGATGGCCACGCCGACCAGGTTGGACAGCCGGGCCTCACGTTGATTCTGTGTCTCAATGAGCCCGTAGATGCGTTCGGCGTATCCACGGGCACGGTGTAAATCCGCAGCACTCCATGGTGGCGAGGATTCCCGGGCGATCTCCCTGAGCCGTGCTTCGAAGACATCGGGCGCGGTTCCCGATGCCAACAACCGCAGCACAGCTAACGCGGTGGGACCTCCTTCGCGTGCCCCACTCACCTGTATGTCAGTCAATACCAACTACCCGTCTGCCGTGTGTGCGTGGCAACGGTAAGGGCGGGGTAGGGCACCGTCAAGACTCTTGCGCGCGAACAGTTCGCAAAGAATCGACGTGAGGGAAAATTCCCGCAGGTGGTTCCCTCAGAATTAGCGCTCGATGACCCCCTCAACCAACTGACCTGCAGCTCCGACATAGGTGACCGGGTCCAATAGTTCATCGATCTCGGTCTCGCTCAACCACGCGGTGATCTCGGGCTGGGCAACAGCCACCTCGCGCAAACTCACGCCGCGCCCCACCGCCGCGTCGACGACGGCGGAGACGGCGGCCTTCGCAGCACCCTTGCCCAGTCGCGGGGACAGTGCCGCCGAGAGCCGCTCGGCCGAGGGCTGCCCACCGAGCAACGCAAGGTTGTCTGACATGCGCTGCGCACGCACCTGCAGTCCGCGGCTCAGGTCGACGGCCGTCTGTGCCGCGCCTCCGGTGAGACGCAGACATTCGCGCAAAGCCAACCATTCCGCATGCCATCCTCCCGCGGACCGTTCGTCCTCACTGAGTAACGAGTTCGTGAGAATGGTGCTCAGCGCCGGAACCTGTAGTGCGGCCGATCTGATCATCGTGGCCAACACCGGGTTTCGCTTATGTGGCATGGCCGAGGAAACACCGCGCCCTGGTGGTGCGGGCTCGGCGATTTCGGCGATCTCGGTGCGGCTCAGCGTCAGAACGTCGATGGCGAACTTGCCGAGGGCACCCGTCACAAACGCCGTGGTGCTACCGATATCGGCTATCGGGGTACGCAACGCGTGCCAGGGCAACCCGGACGAGGCCAGTCCGGTCCGGGTTGCGAAGGCGGCGTTCAGTTTCTCGACGAACGCCCCGGGTTCGGCGCCCTGCGGTCCGGCGTACTCGAGGTACCCCGCCAGGGTGCCCGCCGCGCCCCCGAGCGATACCGGAAGTGCGGCTGCCACCGCGAGCACACGTGTACGTGCCTCGAGAATGAGCTCCCGCCAACCAGACGCCTTGAGCCCGAACGTCGTCGGCACCGCCTGCACCGCCAGTGTGCGAGCGGCCATGACGGTATTCCTGTGCTCGATCGCCAGGACGGCGAGTGCCTCGGCCACATAACCCAGGTCCGTGGCGACAAGTGCCAGTACGCGCTTGGTCAGGATCATGGCGCCGGTATCGAGGATGTCCTGACTGGTCGACCCGCGGTGCACGTAATCGGCCGCGCTCGGATCGATCTCACCCACCACTCGGGTCAGTTCTTTGATCAGACCCACAACGGGATTAGCGGTCTCCCGCGCGGACAGTGCCACGGCGCGGACGCCGATATCGTGGGTGGCCACGGCCTTGGCGATGACATCCGCGGCCCCCCTGGGCAGGACTCCGATATCGGCCTGCGCGGCAGCCAGCGCGGCCTCCGCGTCGAGCATCGCCTGCAGCCACGCGGCATCGGTCAACTCAGCCTCGGCGACAGTGCCAGCGCTGACAGGTGAGAGCAATCCGGTCTCCAGGAAACCGCTCACACCAACACCCCGTGATCACCCACATCCGCGACCGGGCTGGGTGCGCTGGCCAAGGCGGCGCGCGCAATGGCATCGGCGTCGCCCAGGGTCACCGAATCCACACCCGGCCTGATTCCCGCCGCCGTGACCCAGTGCACCGACTCGGTGGGAACTCCGTAGGCGAACCGGCGCGGATGAACTCTGCCGTCGGCCCCGATCAAGCGGTACGGGCGCTCGGTCACCGCCAATCCCTTGGTTTGGTAGGCCTTGTGATCATCGGTGGGAATCTCGTAAGGGCGGCATTGACCGGTCTCCTGCAGGAAGATCAGCAGTGGATCGCTGCTGCGGCGCAGATCCGGTTCGTGCAATCGCGCCTCGATGAGGCTGCGCGTCCTGACGGCCGAGCCCGGCACCAGGGGTGACTCGATGACCACGGCCGGATCGTGAGTGTCGAAGCGCACCTGCATCTGTGGTCCCACCAGATGCATGACCCCGGCCTCCACCAGCGCGATGATCTCTTCGATCCGCTGGGCCGGAGGACCGATGGACAGAAAGGCATTCAACGGGGTGTACCAGCTCTCCAACTCATCCCGGTACGACTTACCGTCGAGCCCACCGTGATCCACCGCGAGCCGGATCTCGTTGCGCAGGTCCCGCAATACATCCAGTGCGGCCTTCACCGGACCGTCGACGTTGCCCTCGCGCGCCATCACCACATCGGCACGCAGGTGCTCGAGAATCCACGCGGTGAATTCATCCGGACCGCTGAATATGCGCTTACCCCAAGGGCGGTCGAGGTCGTCCCATTCCCAGGCGATCTCGAGCAGGTCATGCTCGGACAAGATCGCGTGCAGTTCGCTCTCGTCAGCGTGCAGGTACCGCTCGGAGAAGGCTTGCACCGACAGCCCCCGCTGCGTCAGATGCCCTTCGTAGTAGACACATTCCACCTCTCGCGCGATGAGCGGCCACAGATCGCGGCGGAACTGCAGAAGACCGCCGAGGTTCTCGCGGAGCTGGGCGATGCGTTCCACCGTGAGCAACCGCGGAAAGTAACGACCTGAAGATCCCTTCTGATTCTCACCCCGTGCGTGATACGGGATCCCGCGGCGCGAGCTGGCATACAGAATGGGTTCCTGCCCCGACGCGCGGTACACCAGCCGGCCTCCGTCATCGCCGTTGTCCCGGAAAAACTTTCCGCCCCGCCCAACCGTCAGCAGTGCCATGTAGTCGAAGAAGTTCAGCCCCAGCCCCCGAACCGCCACGGGCTCACCGGCTTTGATGGTGGACAGATCGATATCGGCCGGGTTCGCCGGTGTGACGTACGTCAGCCCATGAATACGGGCGAGGGAAGCAGCTCGAGCCTCGCCAGGACGCAGACCGGCGGGCACGTGACCGACAGCGAGAATAACGGCACTGAGGTCATGCAACCTGGTGCCATTCTCCAGCCGAACCCCCTGCGGCCCATCGATATCACCGTGGGTGTCGGCCAACGCCACCGCACGGGATCGATGGACTCGCACCGTCATGTGCTCGGGCGCCCACCCGACGACACGCGCGAAACTGTCACTGAGGTAATGACCGTAGAGGGCACGCGTGGGATAGGAGTTGGATCGCAGCGTGCGTGCCTCCGCGATGGCCTTCTCACCGCTACGCGACGGATCACCCAGCAGGGCAAGGCTTTGTGCCCACTCATAAAGCGTCGGCCCCGGTTCGATGGGCCCTTCGATGGCGACGCTGTCGTCGGTGAACACGGTGATCTGCGATGCCACGGTGTTCATCAACAGATGCCAGGATTGATCGGTACGCCAGACAGATCCGGCGCCCGGCGAATAGGGATCGACAACGTGCACGACGATTCGGTCCGCGCTGGGCGCTTGACGCTCGTTGGCGCACAGACGCTCCAGCACCGCCAGACCGCGCGGCCCCGCACCGATGATGCATATCTGTTGGTCCGACATTTATCGCGCCCCTACCGCCGAGGTGACTGCCGCCAGCCCAAAATCGGTGTCACCATGCATCCAGGCCAACTCGTCATGCAGATCGGAATCACGCATGGCACCCAATTTCTCGTTACGTTCGATAGCGGCGTCGCCCGCCGCATGCCAAATGCCGATGCTGTCCCGTGCCGCGAGTGTCACATCGGCGGTGCGGTCACGCCGCGCCTCGACGTACCTGGTGAATCTGCCGGGCAGCCTGTCCGGGTCAGCGCCGATGAGCGCGCCGAGAACCACCGCGTCCTCGAGCGCCTGACTGGCACCCTGCGCCGCGTAGTGCAGCATCGGATGCGCCGCATCGCCCAGCAACACGACGCGGCCATCGGACCACTGCCGCACCGGGTCGCGGTCCACGAGCGACCAGGATCTCCACTCCCGCCCCAGTTCGAGCAGACTGCGGGCCGTTCCACGCAACGGCGCCAGCTCCCGCAATACTCGCGCCTCACTGACCTCGACGCCTGAAAACGCGTGTGTGACGCCATCGGTACGACTTGCCGCCAGATTCAGCAGTGAGCCCCCCGCGATGGGATAGGTCACCAGGTGGCATCCAGGTCCGGTCCACCAGGTGACCGAGTTGGATTGCAGGCTCTCGTCGACCTGGTCGATGGGCACCGTGGTCCGGTACACCGTGATACCGGCGACTCGTGGTTCACCGTCGGCGAGTAGCACCCGCCGGATCGACGAGTTGATGCCGTCGGCGCCGATGAGACCGTCGCCGTCCACGCTGCTGCCGTCGGCGAGCAGTGCGCGCACTCCCCCGGCATCCTGTTGGTATCCGAATACCTCACTACGGCTGCGTAGTTCGATACGTGGGTCCGAGGCACACGCGTCCACCAGGATGCGGTGCAGCTCCGCGCGGTGCACCACCAGGTAGGGGCTGTCGAACCGATGCTGATAATCCGCGCCCAGGCTCATGGCGTTGATCAACCGGTCGACGGTGGCATCGAAGAGTCTCAACGAATCGACCTGAACGCCGATCCGCTCAATCTTCTCACCCACACCGAGCAGGCCGAGAGCATGTAATCCATTGGGTGCAAGCTGGATACCAGCGCCGATCTCGGCGAACTCGCGTGCCCGCTCCAACACGACCACGTCGTTACCGGAGGCTGCGGCACTCAACGCGATGGCAAGGCCACCGATACCGCCGCCGACCACAATGAGCCGCGACATCAGATGGCCCCCGCACCGATCCGCGCCGACAATTCCAGTCTCTTGATCTTGGTGGTCGCTGTCTGTGGCAGCTCATCAAGACGCAGATGCAACGGCGGAGCCATCGGCGGCAATTGTGCTGCCGCCGCATCCCACGCGTTCAGATTCAGCGGCACATCATTTTTCGTGCACACGACCGGTTGTGCGAGCCCGCCCGGGCCGGCCACGATGATCACCTCGCTGAGCTCATCCACCGCCAGGAACAGGCGATCCTCGGCGGCCAGGGTGCTGCCGAAACCGTCGATGAGGTCTACCTCGCGGTCCAGCAGATGGATGCAGCCCCAACGGGTGCGGTAGCCGACATCGCCCATCCGCCACCAACCGTCGTCGAGCTGCTTGTCGTAACGATCTTGCTCGCCGAGGTACGTACGGATTCGCCCGTCGGTGCGCACCTCGATGTAGCCCGGATTCTCCGCCGACGGCGGCTGCCCATTGCGCGACACGATCCGCACATCGGTCATGCCCGGGAACGGATAGCCAACGCACCGTCCATCGGAATCGGCAGAGCGTAGGCGGCTGAAGCCACGTGCGACGATCGGCCCCACCTCGCTTTGACCGTAGAGCTGCCCGAAGAGCGGGCGCCGGCGCTGCGTGGCCGCCAGCAGGGTACGCACGGTGCGCGGGTGAATGGCATCGAAGGTGCTGCTGAAGTACTTGACCGAGGCCAGCGGGCGCCGCGGATCGTCGGCCAGCACTTCCCAGTTGATGAATGTGTTCGGATGGGCCTCAAGAATTCCCGGCTTCACCCGCAGGAAGATCTCGGCGGCGTGCTCGGGTTCGTCGTCGACGAGCACCACCACGGGGAAACCACGCAGAATCGCGATGGCCAGCGCGGTCACCAGGCGCGAATGTACGAAGGAAACGTGGATGACCAGGGGTTCGCGGCGGCGCACCAGTGCGGCTACGGCGGCTTGCGGCCGATACCGCGCCTCGAAGGTGAAGTTGGTGTGCACGGCAAGCTTAGGCACCCCGGTGGTCCCGGAGGTGTGGGTGATGAGTGCGGGATCATGCGGGCTGGGCACGACGGCGGGTGCGGCCGCGGCGGGAGTAAGTGCCGACAGCGTCACGGCCTGGGGATGCTCACCCTCGGCGAGTAGCACGCGGGAGGTGAGTTCGGCGATGGGCTGACCCGCCAGGTCACCATCCAGTTTGGCGGCATCGGTCAGCAGGGTCGGATTGCCGACGCGCCCGATGAGGGTCGCCACGGTCAGGCCATCGAGTTTGGGGGACAATAGAACCGGCACCGCACCGATGCGGGCCGCGGCACAGGCCGCCAGCGTGATATCAAAACCGTCGGACTTGTGGATGACCAGCTTGTCTCCCGGCACGACACCGGCGGCGCGTAACCGCCGCCCGATGTCATCAACGGCCGCCGCCACCTGAGCGATGGTCGACGTGCCTTCCAGTTGCGGGGCCAGCGACGGTCGATGGTCCAGCGTCAGCGTGTTGGAGGGGTGCTTGCGTGCCGCGCGCTCGAAGAGCGTACCGAGCTTGATACCGCGGTTTCCGATGCGCTGCAGAATCATTGGGATACTCCGGCTTTCTGGACAACACTGGCTTCCTCGGTGATGCGCGCGATGGCGTCCACGGTGGTCTGCATATCGGCGCGGAGTTTGTCGCCCCATTCGCGGACAAAACGTTCCTTACCCTCTTCGTCGAGGTGGGACATGATTTCGGTGATGCCCTCGGTGGGCCTACCCATCCGGTAGTGGTGCCGCAGGATCGATCCGCCCTCGGCAGCGTCGACGAAGTAGCTCCAGACACTCTCCTGCAGTTCACCGGAACGGTTCAGGATCGACCAGCTGAATTGCTTCGGCGCTTCGGCCGCCACAATCTCGCTTTCGGTCTGCCAGCCGCCGCGCACCACAGGCGCCCAGGCGACGACATCGGTCGCACGGTTGTTGTTTCCACGGAAGCGGGCACCAACCTGGCCCGGTTCACCTGATATCCATTGTCCACCAATGCATTCAGGGCTCCAGCGACCACTCTCGGGGAGGTCGCTGACCAATGCGTACAGCTCGTCGGGGGAAGCGGTGCAGAAGGCGCTGGTTTCGATTTCAAAGAGGCTCACGCATCAAAGGCTGGCACCGGCGGTAGGGGGCAGCGATGTATCCGCGAAAGGTCCGTCAAGTTGGTTTTCGGGTCCGTCAAGTCCACCAGCCGGATCGACGCAAACGCCTGGTCGTGGCCGGGAATCAGGCGGGAAGCAGAACGAGACGGGTGCCGCCCATGACTTCGGTCTCGATACGTCGATGGGCCCTCGCGGCTTCCGAAAACTGCATCAAATCAATGACATTCGGAACAAGCTCGCCTTCGGCGAGCAGGACCGCCATGCGCTGGGCCGCGGCGGCGAGTTGGCGGGTCGAGGCCCTGGACATGACAAACCCGCGAATGGACCCGCTCTTGCGGTACAGCGGCCCAAGTGGGACAGGCCGCTGTGTCTCCGGAGTTCCGTCACCCGATATCAGGACGATTCGGCCGTGCGGTGCAAGCAGATCCACCGCCGCGACGACGTCGTTGACACCCGAGGTGTCGAGGTAGATGTCGATGGCACCATGATGTGTCTTGCTGACCAGCGGTACCCAATCGGCGGCGTAGTCGTACACCTCGTGAGCGCCGAGTTGCAGACATCTGTCCCGGCTCCGCGCCGATGCCACCGCGATCACCGTCGCGCCGGATCGCGCCGCTAGGGCAACGGCAGCCGACCCCACGTTCCCGCCGGCGCCGACGATCAGCACCGTCTCCCCTGCCTTGATCTCGCCGTACTCGACGGTCGCCAGGTAGGCGGTAGAGGCAGGGTGTGCCACCGCGACGGCCGTCACCGGATCTACATCGGCGGGCAACTCGTACAACCTGCCCACCGGGACTGCGGCGAACTCCGCTGTGGCCCCTTGCCGTCCGTCATACCCGAGACTTGTGCACCACACCCGATCGCCGGCCCGAAAGCCCCCAGACGGCTGCGCGACCGTGCCCACCAGGTCGCGTCCCACCACAAACGGCAGTGGAATCGCGGTGGGGTACGAGCCTGAACGCACAAAGGTATCTACCGGGTTGACCGCCACCGCGTCGACCTTGACGAGCACTTCATCGGGCGAGATGTCGGGTTCGGGAAGCGTGCCGTACCGGATGTTCTCGGCGGGTCCCCGCTGCTCGATGTAGGCGGCGCGCATGCACACATCTTGCGGTATGTCTGGCGCACCCACAATGTGACGGATTACGTTGCCAATGCTTGCCATTCACGCATTGGGCACGGGCAACGGGGCACGTGGTACCCCGGGAGTTCCTAGCCTACCGGCGATCCATGGAAACGCCTGGGCAAATGCGTCCTGCGCATATGCCCAATCGTGGTTGCCGGTGCGCCTCACCACCGCGCAGTCGATCCCCACGGGCACCGCCGCGTCGCACAGCCGGGCAGCCGCGATCGGGCCGGTGAGCTGCTCCTGCCCCGCCCTGATCTTCGCGGTTGTCGAGACGTCCAGCCACCCCGCCACGTCCTGGTATCGACGGTGACTGTGTAGGGCCGTGAGCGTGTCGAACAGTGCCCATTGCCTTTCGTCGCCGCCGTAGAGCCGCTCCACGGTCTGCTCCTTGGTCCCCGCATTCGGAGTGAGGTCACCGGCCATATCGATGAAGGAGTGAAACAACTCCGGGTGGGTGATGACCAGATCGGCCGCGCACGTGCCGCCCATCGACCACCCGGCGACGCCCCAGTTCTCGGGATTTGGACTCGTCTCGAATTCGGAATTCACATATGGGATAACTTCTTTGGTGACGTGAGCGGCCACGTTTCCACGAGGACCGTCCACGCATTCGGTGTCGTTGTTGAAGGTTCCACCGGTATCGACGAAGACCAGTACCGGGCTGACTCCGTCATGAGACTGCGCGAAACGGTCCATGGCTCCTGCGGCGTTTCCCTGACGGACCCAGTCGGCCGGTGTCGACCACGCTCCGGAAATCATGACCACCGCGGGAAGCTTCGGCGGCGCGGGACTCGCGAACCAGGCGGGCGGCAGATAGACGTACTCGGTTCGGTGTTGGAAGCCCGCAACATCCGCCGGGATGTCGACCGGAACCACATGCCCGGTTGCCGTGGGCCCCTTGCCTTTCAGATCCTGCACCGCAGCCATATCGGTCTCACCGGGCAGCGGACCTGCGGTCACCGCGGCCCACGCCAGACGCAGCGTGTCGTAGTAGTCGATCCACTGATTCAGCACGGTCAACGCGGCCAGCAGGCACAGTGGGGCGGCCAGCACCATCACGCCTCGGCGCAGCCACCGCGTGCCCACCCAGCCGACGATCGCGATAACCAAAGCCACTGCGGCAAAACCGATCCAGATCCACAACATGAGCGGCGGCGGGTTGTCCGCCATCCCCTGAGAGGTGATGTACCAATACGCCAGTGCGCCTGCGCCCGCACCACATACCGCGGCGCCCGGCCCCCACACCCGCAGCCAGCTGCGCGGTCGGCGATAGAGCCCAACCACCAGGGCCAGCGCCGCCACGACCTGAATCGCCACCGGGAGCCAGCCATGGATCAGGGAGGGGCCCGCGTACAGCGGATTGTTGCGCGCGTAATCAGGCAACGCGGCCAGTACCCATGTCCCCGACGGCGGCACGCCATGATTGTCGGTGCCCTTCCTGTAAGAAGATTCCGCGCATTCTGGAGAATTGCTGGGAATCGCCGAATCTTGGAGGTGACGGACAATGCCCATGGTGGTTGCCGGTGAACCCCCGCCCGACAAATAGTGCAGAAATGACGCGGGTTGTCCTGATCGTGCTGTGCGCGCTACAGGTCACCATGCAGCTCTACGTGTGGATTCCGATCCACGATGCCGTATCGGAGTCCTACGGCGGACATAACATGACGCCCGCCCTCTCCTCTGCACTCTTCGGATACGCGGCCGGATTCTTGCTGTTCGGTCCCGTCACCGATCGATTCGGACGCCGGCGTGTGCTGATCGCCGGGGTGTCGGTGATGGCCTTGCTTACCCTTCTGGTGCCGTGGGCTCCCACACCGGCGTTGCTCGGATTGATCCGTGTGCTGCAGGGTTTCGCCGGTGGTGCGTTCTCTCCGTCCGCCTTGAGCTATCTCGGAGAGGCGCTGCCCCGCCGGACGGCGACTACCGCGATCGGTGCGGTATCCACCGCGTATCTGATGGCCGGCGTGCTCGGGCAGGTGATGGCCTCCCTCATCACCCACGCGAGGGGCTGGCAATGGGTGTTCTGGGTCAGTGCGGCCGGACTCGCGCTGAATGTCCTACCGCTGGCATTCGTCATGCGGGAGCAGCGCGGCGGCGATCCCTCGGCACGGGTGGTGTCCGGTTTCGCCGCGCAAGCCCGTCTACTCACCCGCCGAGACATCGCGGTTCCGCTGGCTGCGGTGTTCGTGCTGATGTTGTCGTTCGTGGCGATGTACACGAGCCTGGCGACCCAGTTGGTGGATGCGTTGCACTTGCCCGAGTCCATAGGCACCACCATTCGGCTGGCAGGCATTCCCGGGATGCTGGTCGCCCCGTTCGTCGGCTCCTGGGTGGGCAAGGTCGGTACCGAAACCGGTGCGTTGGTCGGGTACTCGCTGGCCGCTGTCGGGCTTGCGGTGGAGGCCCTGGGCGCGGGCTCCGTTCCGGTCATCATCGTGGGCAGCAATATCTTCGTCGCCGGTATTGCCATCGCATCGACGGCGATGGTCACCATGTTCGGCGATCGGGCGGCGCCCCGACGCGGTGCCGGTACCGCCCTGTACGGCTTCACGGTTTTTCTCGGCGCCAGCGCCGCGCCTTACCTCGCCCACGCCCTCGGATTCCGGCCCCTGCTCGGGGTGCTGGTGGCGGCGCTGATCGGCGGAGCAGTGCTCGTCGCGAGCTCACGACGGAATGCATCTGGGCCGGTCAAGACGACGGTGGACATAGGCACCCAGCGCAGTCCGCTACCATGACCGACGGAGGATTCGCCTAGTGGCCTATGGCGCTCGCCTGGAACGCGGGTTGGGTTAATAGCCCTCAGGGGTTCAAATCCCCTATCCTCCGCCACTGCAGGACCGCATCAAGGAGGGCAATGGCTGCCGGACGCCGGACGGCGACCATCGTTCTGACCAGCAGCCATGCCGCTCTCTCCTTGATCGCGGGACTGCTTTTTTTCTTTTTCGTGCTGCCCCGCTGGCCCGAACTGAACGGGACCACCAGCCACGCCTTAGGTACCGGCCTGCGCATCGTCTCCGGGGTACTGCTGGCGGCCGCCGGTGTCCCCGCCCTGATCCGGTGGCGACAGACCCGCCGGCCTGAGTTCGCGACACCGCAGCTCGCGCTCACGCTGCGGGCGGCGGCCTTCATCGGCCATTTCCTGGCCGGTGCGCTGATCATCGGCACGGCGACCGCCGAGATCTGGTTGAGCCTAGATCGGTTCGGCATCTGGGAGTTCGGGGCGTACGGCGCGGCCGGGGCGATCGGAATCCTGGCCTTCGCCGCCTATCACCTGGCATTCGTGGCCGAAAGCCCGGAAAAGGAACGCAAGCCCCGCCCGGCCAAGAAGAAGCCCACCGAGGTCACCGAGCCCACACTGGACACGGACGAGACCGCGAAGGCCGACGAACCCCCTGCCGAGGAGTCTGCGGTTGACGAGGCAGTCGAGGCTGCCACTCAAGACACCGAGACCACCGAGGACACCGAAGCCACCCCGGGCATCGAGGACGGGGAAGCGCTCGAACCGGCACGCGGTCTACGGAACCGTCGCACCCGCAGGTCCTAGATCGCGTCCTTCCCCTGGGAGGACAAGACGAGCACCGAACCGTCCTTAGGCGCGAACGCTTTGACCTCCCATCCGCCCTTCGCGGTGTTGGTGGACAACATTCGATCAAGGTCATCGCTGCGTTCGAACTGCGCGGAGGACGGCACACCCGCATCGAGTGTCTTCCACAGACGTGGCCTGGTAGCCAGGACCATGCTGGAGCGGAAGGGCGCCACGTACGCGGCCAACTGCTGAGGTGGCATTTCGATGATGGCGTCCACCCAATACGTGGTGTTCGGACCGGGCAGGGGCTCGTCGCCGAAGAAGCCCTGGACCCACTCACCGGTCACCGGCTGCGGCAATTTCGGAAAACGCTGCTCCAAGGGTTCGGAGTCGTAGCGGATCGGCGACGCTCCGGTCTTTTGCGGCGTATAGGAGGTTTGGGTGGATTTGGGCTCATCCCAGGCCGAGCAGCCGCTCACCGCGAAAAGCGCCACGGCACAGGCCACCGCCCAACGTTTCATTACTGCACGGTACCGGCAGGACGAGATCGCGTTGCCAGTATCCAAATGGCCACCGCAAGGAACACCAACGGAAAGAAGGCCGAGTCGAAAACTCTTTCACCACGCGACATCTGTGCGATCACGGCGTCCCACGCGGTGATATACGACTCGAAATCGGGGTTTATCCGCATCGCGCGGACGTACAGCACCAGATACCACCACATGGACACGATCGCCGCGATCACAACCGTCACCGCCGTCCACCGCCACCGCTGGGCACCACGAGCGATCAGGATCTGGTTGACCAACAACACCATCAACGGCACCGTCCACACCCAGTGATGACCCCATGCCAATGGAGAGACCACGCACCCGACCATGCCGACCACCGTGACGGCCAGCAGCTCCCGCCCGTCTCCGTGCGCTCTGCGGGCGGCGGCCATTCCCAGCAGCGCGGCTCCGCCCGCGAGCAGCACCCACAACCACGTCGGCATCGATTGCGGTGCATAGATATTCGATAGTGCACCACCTATCGATGCATTGGCAGGATGATCCAGGGAACCGATGTGGCCGGTGGTACGCACCGCACCCAGCCAGTAGTCGGACGAATCCGAAGGCAGCACAATCCATCCCAGTACCACCGTGCTCACGGCCGTGACCATGGCCGTCACCGCCGCCCTCCACTGCCGGGAGATCAGCAGGTAGGGAACGAAAATGATGGCCGTGAGTTTGACGCCCGAGGCCACACCCACCGACCAACCGCGCCATCGCGCATCCGCTGGCCTCGTGAGATCCCAGATGATGAGCGCGGCCAGCACGAGATTGACCTGCCCCTGCCACAGGGTTCCATGGACTGGCTGAATATCCCAGGCCACCAAGTTCATTCCCACACACGCGACAGCCAACGGTCCATCGGCCGAGAATCCAAGAACCCGCCAGCACCGCCAGATGATGGCGAACAGCGCCCCTAGATTCACCAGGAACCAGATAACCTTCGCCGTCCCCAACGGCACGAAACCCAGAGGGGCGAAGAGTAATCCTGCGAACGGCGTGTACGTGAACCATCCGGCATCCGGAATCTCTGTGGCGTACAGCGGCTCACCGTGCAGAACCCGCAGACCCCCGAACCGGTAGGTCATCAGATCGCCACCATTGCTGAACAGTCCGAAGCTGTTCGGGGCGTTCAGCGGTATGAGCCAATGCTGGAGCAGCACCGCCACAACGCCGACCGCCAGCCATAAGCCAGCCGCCCGCCACGACATCCTGCGGACCGTCACTACTGCTTCCTATCGGTATCCCGGGACGGCTGAACGCGTTTCGGTTCTCCCGGCATCTTCGGGTAGTTCGGCGGGTAGGGCATATCGCCCAGTCCGTTTGCCTCGTCCCGTTCTACCATCTCAAGCAGCGGCTCGATCGACTGCGGCGCATCATCCATATCGGCCATGGGGTCCGGACGTTTCCGGAGCAGGTCGGGCACGGTCGCGATGGTGAAGTCGTCGGGCTCGGCATCGGCGAGTTCTTCCCACGTCAACGGCGTGGAAACGGTGGCGATCGGCGTGCGCCGCACCGAGTAGGCCGATGCCATCGTGCGATCACGCGCGTTCTGATTGAAGTCGATGAAGATGCGCTCGCCGCGTTCTTCCTTCCACCACGAGGTTGTCACCTGCCGGGGTGCGCGCCGTTCCACCTCGCGAGCCAGCGCGATACCGGCACGGCGCACCTCGATGAAATCCCAGCGGGTCTCGATGCGCAGATAAATGTGGATGCCGCGACCGCCGGAAGTTTTCGGATAGGCGACAAACCCCAGCTCATCCAGTAGTGGACGCAGCACATCGAGCGCCACCGATTTGGCTTCGTCGAATCCGGTACCCGGCTGCGGGTCCAAATCGATACGCAGCTCGTCCGGGTGGTCCAGATCGGGATATCGCACCTGCCACGGATGCAACGTCACCGTGCCCATCTGCGCCGCCCACACGATCGCGGCGGGCGTGGTCACCCGCAGGACCTCGGCAGTGCGGCCGGACGGAAACGTCACCTCGCAGCTGTCCAGGTAGTCGGGATAGTGCTTGGGCAAGCGCTTTTGGTAGATCTCCTCGCCGTCGATGCCGTCGGGGAAGCGCTGCAGATGCGTGGGACGCTCCCGCACCGCGTTCATCATCGGGCCGAGCGCGACGGTGCGGTAGTACTCGGCGAGATGTCGCTTGGTGCCGCCATCAGCCCCCAACTGAGGGAAGTACACCTTGTCAGGGTTGCTCAGCCGGACGGCGATGCCGTCGACATCCAGTTCCTCGGCGGGCGTGGGCATTACCGTCATCATATGGGAATGGACCTGCCCGTCATGCCTCCTATCGCGCCAATGCTTGCGAAACCTGTCGCGAAAATCCCGGCCGACGCGTCGTACGAGCCCAAGTGGGATGGGTTCAGGTCGATCGTCTTTCGCGACGGCAACGAGGTGGAGCTGGGCAGTCGCAACGAAAAACCGCTGACCCGGTACTTCCCGGAGCTGGTGACGGCCGTGCTGGCCGAGCTACCGCCGCGGTGCGTTGTCGACGGGGAGATCGTGATCGCCACCGAGTCCGGGCTGGACTTCGAGGCGCTGCAGCAGCGGATTCATCCGGCCGATTCCCGGGTGCGGCTGCTGGCCGAGCAGACGCCCGCCTCATTCATCGCTTTCGACCTGCTCGCGCTGGGTAACGAGGACTTCACCGGACGACCGTTTAGCGAGCGCCGCGCCGCCCTGACGGATGCGCTGTCCGGGTCAGGCACCTCGATTCATCTCACCCCCGCCACCACCGATCACGTCACGGCACAGCGCTGGTTCGAGGAGTTCGAGGGTGCCGGAACCGACGGCCTCATCGCGAAACCACTGGCCCTCGCGTACCAGCCCGACAAACGGGTGATGTTCAAGATCAAACCCGAGCGCACCGCCGATTGCGTGGTGGCCGGATATCGGGTGCACAAGTCCGGTGATGACGCCATCGGATCGCTGCTGCTCGGCCTGTACCAGGACGACGGTGTGCTGGCCTCGGTCGGCGTGATCGGCGCGTTTCCGATGGCCGAACGCAAGCGGCTCTTCCAGGAGCTGCAACCGCTCGTCACCGATCTGGAGGATCATCCTTGGAACTGGGCGGCTCATCAGGCCGGTGAACGCACTCCGCAGAAGAACGCCGGCTCACGCTGGAATGCCGGCAAGGACCTCTCGTTTGTCGCGCTGCGCCCCGAACGGGTGGTGGAGGTCCGCTATGACCACATGGAGGGCGTGCGGTTTCGCCACACCGCGCAATTCAACCGCTGGCGGCCGGATCGCGATCCACATTCCTGCACCTATGAACAGCTCGAACGGCCAGTTGCGTTCAGTCTCAACGAGATTGTTCCGGGCCTAGTGTGACAGGCGCCGGACGATTCGCGCCGAGCCCTTCCGGTGACCTGCACATAGGCAACCTGCGCACGGCGTTGTTGGCATGGCTGCTGGCACGCTCGACCGGCCGCAGGTTCCTCATGCGGGTGGAAGACCTGGACACCCGCACCAGCTCCACCGTGGCACGGCGCCAGCTGGCCGACCTCGCCGCGATCGGTCTGGAGTGGGATGAACCCGTGGTCTGGCAGTCGGATCGGAACACCGCCTACGACGAGGCGCTGGCGACACTGCGATCTCACGACCGGTTGTACGAATGTTATTGCAGTAGAAAAGATATCGCCCAGGCGCCCACGGCGCCGCATTCGCCACCCGGCGCATACCCGGGCACCTGCCGAAACCTGTCGGAATCTCAGCGAGCACAACACCGCGCCGCCCGCCCCGAACGCCCGCCCGCCCTGCGGCTGCGCACGGAGAACTCTGCCTTCACCGTGCAGGATGCGCTACACGGTGAATACACCGGCCTCGTTGACGATTTCGTGGTGCGCCGCGGCGACGGTGTGGTCGCCTACAACGTCGCGGTGGTGATCGACGACCACACGCAGGGCATCGACCAGGTGGTGCGCGGCGATGATCTGCTGGCCTCCGCGCCCCGCCAGGCCTACCTTGGTGCGCTGCTGGGCTACCCGGTGCCGACGTACGCCCATGTTCCGCTGGTTCTGAACACCACGGGCGCGCGGCTAGCCAAACGCGATGGCGCGGTGACCGTTGCCGATCTGGGTGCGCGGCGGACCTTCGATTTGATATGCGACTCCCTCGGATACGAGGCCGCCAATGCCGCGGAGCTGCTGGGACAGTTCGATGTGCGGTGCATCCCGCACGACCCGTGGATATACCCGGGCTGATCCGAAGCAGCCTGTCTGCACCGGAACTGTGTTAGCCTCCCGCGGTGTTTCGTGCCCTCGCGCTCGCACTTCTAACACTGCTGGCAGTAGCCGGGTGTGGGGGCCAAGCACAAGAATCGCTGCGGGTGGGCACCGAGGGCGTCTACGCGCCATTCAGTTTTCACGATGAGCGCACCGGGGAGCTGACCGGATACGACGTGGATGTCGCCCGCGCCGTCGGCGAGAAACTTGGCCGACCCGTGGAGTTCGTCGAGATCCCGTGGGACGCGATCTTCGCCGGGTTGGACGCCGAGCGGTTCGACGTGGTGGCCAACCAGGTGACCATCACCCCGGAACGTCGGGCCAAGTACGACCTGTCCACGCCGTATGCGGTCGGCGAGGGGGTGATTGTCACCAGGGCCAACGACAACACCATTCACAGCCTCGCCGATATCCGCGGCAAGGTGGCGGCTGAGAATGCCACGAGCAACTGGTCCCAGATCGCCCGCGACGCCGGCGCCCGGGTCGAAGCCGTCGAGGGCTTCACCCAATCCATCACGCTGTTGAGCCAGGGCCGGGTCGATGTCGTGGTCAACGACAGCATCGCGGTCTACGCCTACCTGGCCAGCACCGGTGACCCCGCGGTGAAGATCGCCGGGAGCACCGGTGAACGCAGCGAGCAGGGGTTCGCCGCCCGTAAGAACAGCGGTCTACTACCCGAGTTGAACAAGGCACTGGAGCAGTTGTCGGCCGACGGCACACTGACCCGCATCTCCGAGAAGTACCTCAAGGCGGATGCCAGCGGGACAACCAAAACCGAAGCTGCACAGGGCAGATCAAACACTCAACTGGTGCTGGACAACCTGTGGCCGATGGCTCGCGCCATGCTCACGGTTACCCTGCCGCTGACCGTCATCAGCTTTACGATCGGGCTGGTCATCGCCCTCGGGGTGGCGCTGGCCCGCATGTCCGATCGTCGGGTGCTCTCCGGTCTTGCCCGCATCTACATCTCGATCATCCGGGGTACCCCGCTGCTGCTTCAGCTGTTTCTGATCTTCTTCGCGCTGCCCGAATTCGGGGTGAAGATCAGTCCGTTTCCCGCCGCGGTCATCGCCTTCAGCCTCAACGTGGGCGGCTACGCCGCCGAGATCATCCGGTCGTCCATCCTGAGCATCCCCCGCGGGCAATGGGAGGCCGCCTCAAGTCTGGGCATGAGTTACCGCACCACGTTGTGGCGCATCGTCATTCCGCAGGCCAGTCGGGTCGCGGTGCCCCCACTGTCCAACACGCTGATCTCCCTGGTGAAGGACACCTCGCTGGCATCGGCAATCCTGGTGACCGACGTGATGCGCACGGCACAGGTTGCCGCGGCCCCCACCTTCCAGTTCTTCACGCTCTACGTCACCGCCGGCGTTTACTACTGGATCGTCTGCATGGCGATGTCGGTGGTGCAGGACCGCGTCGAGGAACGTCTAGCCAGGTCTGTTGCCCACTAGGTGATGCGTACCGGAAGGTCGGCCAGTCCGCGCAGCGTGACGTTCGGCTTGTAGCTGGGCTCACCGGTCAACCGCACATCGGGGAACCGTGCGGTGATCGAGCTCAACGCCAGCTTGGCCTCCAACCGCGCAAGCGGAGCGCCCAGGCAGAAATGTGGTCCGTGCCCGAAGGCCAAGTGTTTGATCTCGGCGCGATCCGGATCGAAGACGTCCAGATCCGGGCCGATCTCCGGATCACGTTGCGCGGCAGCAAGCATCAACAGCACCCACTCACCGCTGGGGAAGGTGAAGCCACCAACCGTCATATCGCCGTCGGCGACCCGGGCCACCATATGCACGGGCGGGTCATAGCGCAGTATCTCCTCGATGACCGCCGCCGCGCGATCAGCGTTCTGTCCCAACAGTTTCCACTGCTGCGGAGTCTGCAGCATAGCGAGCGACGCGTTGGCGATGAGGTTGACGGTGGTCTCGTGCCCGGCGATGAGCAGCAGCGTGCAGGTGGAGATAATCTCTTCCTCGGTGAGCTGGTCACCGGCCTCCTCGACCTGGATCAGGGCCGACAGCAGATCATCTCCGAGGTTGCGACGGCGGGCCGCTATGAGATTGGCAAAGTAGTCCCACATCCAATGGGCCGCCTGGAATCGTTCGTTCATGTTGGCGGGCGCCTGACCGGTCAACGCGAAAACCGGATCCAGCCCTTGACCCAGCAGCGCTGAGGCCCTGCCGAATTCAGGCTCGTCCTCGATCGGTACCCCCAGCATCCGGCAGATCACCGCGACGGGCAGCGGATAGGCGAAATCTGTGACCAGGTTGACGGTGCCGCGCCGCGCGATGTCTTCCAGAAGCTGATCGACGAGGGCCTGTACGTCTTCGGCCATCGCATTGATCACCTTGGGTGCGAACGCCTTCGCAGCCA
The DNA here is from genome assembly GCF_001440005.1 of Mycobacteroides sp. H001. Taxonomy (NCBI): domain Bacteria; kingdom Bacillati; phylum Actinomycetota; class Actinomycetes; order Mycobacteriales; family Mycobacteriaceae; genus Mycobacteroides; species Mycobacteroides sp. H001. The sequence goes on along the minus strand of NZ_LJYH01000029.1, from coordinate 33,641 downwards.
GCTTGCGCAGCCGGGTGTGATCGGGGGCGTCCAGCCCCAAGAACGAGGGCCTGGCGATCAGGTTGGGATTCTGTGCGAGCTGTCGCTGGACGATCTTCGACTTACGGCGATCCGACGACGCTTGCGGGTGGCGCAGCACAGCGTTGCAGTCGGCGAAGGTCGCCAGCACGCTCACGTCCATGCCCGGCGGGTGCACCGGGCCGGCCTGCGTCTGCTCGACCAGCTGGCGGTACACCGGGTATGGATTGGCACGATTGGCCGGGTCGAGCACCTGAAGTAGCAGGGTGCCCGGGTCAGTCGTAGTAGGCATGTGTCCAGTGTGCGCCTGGATCTGGAGATGCGCCCGAACCGCAGGCGCTCCGGCCGTCGGGATTCAGCGGTAGTAGCGCCCCAGGGTCTCTTCGCGCAGCTCCTCGAAGCGACCGTCCACGATGCTGGCCCGAATGCGGTCTACCAGCCCGATGGTGAATCGTTCGTTGTGGATGGTGGCCAAGGTGGATGCCAGGATCTCCTTGGCCTTAAACAGGTGGTGCATGTAAGCCCGGGTGTAATGCGCGCAGGTGTAGCAGTCGCACTCGGCGTCGATCGGGGTGAAGTCCCGGCGGTACTTGGATCCGGTGATGTTCACCCGGCCGTCGCGGGTGTAGACGGCGGCATTGCGCGCGACCCGGGACGGGGACACACAGTCGAAGGTGTCCGCACCGGCGGCCACGGCCGCGAACAGGTCATCGGGCTCGCTGATCCCGAGGAGGTGGCGCGGTTTATGTTCGGGCAGTTCGGATGTCACCCATCCGACGATGGTGCCGAGGTTCTGTTTTTCCAGCGCGCCACCGATCCCGTAGCCGTCGAAGCCCCGGCCTTCCTCGCTGACAAGCGATTCCAATCCGCGTGCGGCCTGACGCCGCAAATCCTCGTACTGTGCGCCCTGCACCACGCCGAACAACGCCTGATAGGGCTTGTCGGCACGCTCGCGCGTCAGCTTCTCGTGCTCGTCGAGGCACCGCTGCGCCCACTCGTGGGTGCGCTGTACCGAATTCTCTTGATACTCACGGGTGTTGATCAACGTGGTGAGCTCGTCGAAGGCGAACATGATGTCGGCGCCCAGCTGATGCTGGATCCGCATGGACACCTCCGGAGTGAACCGGTGCGTCGACCCGTCCAGGTGTGACGTGAAGGTGACACCCTCATCGTCGACGTGGGCAAGCTTGTCCTTACCGGCAACGACGTGATTGTCGGCGCGGGCCCGGTCGACCTCCATCGCCATCACCTTGCGTGCCCCGGAGCCGAGGGAGAGCACCTGAAACCCGCCGCTGTCGGTGAACGTAGGGCCCGGCCAGTTCATGAATGCACCGAGCCCTCCGGCCTCGTCCACGATGTCGGGGCCGGGCTGTAGATACAGGTGGTAGGCGTTGGCGAGCACGGCCTGAGCACCGAGAGCGGCCATGGTCTCGGGCAGGACAGCCTTGACGGTGGCCTTGGTTCCGACGGCGATGAAGGCGGGAGTTTGGATGTCCCCGTGCGGGGTGTGGATCACCCCGGCCCGGCCTGCGGTTCCCGGCAGGGTGGCGTCGATGGAGAAGTACTGGTCAGTCATCGGAGGCTATTTTGCCCTGGGCGTGTCGGCCTCCCGGCTTTCGGCTCTTCGCCCACGCGGCCTATCGCAGTCGTAGGCTCGGGGCATGACATCGACGTCGGATCTGCACGCGCTGGAGCAGGGCACCACTACCCAGGAAGCCCTGGTCTTCTTCGACAACCTGGAGCCCGTGCGATCAGAGGAGCTGGTCGGCCAGCGCTGGCACGGCGGCGAGGTGCCCACCGGGCATTCGATGGACGGCATCCTGACGGTGTCGGGGTGGTACGGCAAGCAGTTCGACGATGTGGACCATGTGCATCCGCTGCTGTTCAGCGATGGTGGCGGCGATATCTTCGCGGTCGATCCGATGCTGGCGCCGATGGGGCTCGCGGGCCGGATCAGCGGGCTGACCGAGTCCCCCATGGTGAAGCGGACGTCACCGACCGCATTGTCGGCGCTCAAGCCGCTGATCCGGACCAACAAGCACCGCGCCCGGCTGCGCAATATCGAGTTCCGTGGCGCCGTCAGCGCGGCAATGGTCTACGACCACAAGGCGATCATCGACCATTTCCGGAAGGTGGATGACGACACACTGCTGGGCATCATGGACCTACGGGACATGGACCAGCCGTACTTCTTCACGTTGCGCCGCGACTGAACACGGTTGCCCGCAATCGCCGTCTAAGCTGCGCGGGTGAGGGCGCCGAAATGATCTTGTTCGAGCGGTCTTTCGCCTACGCACCGCTTCAGGTCTGGAGTGTGATGGTCGATCCCGATCTGTGGTCCCTCCAGACCACCGGGTTCCGGCCCGAAGTCGGTTGCCGGTATCGAATCACCCACCCGGCCATCCTGGGCACCCGCCTGCTCGGCACCGGGGACTGCACGGTCGTCGCCGCGGATCCCGGCGAACTGCTGTCGGTGGACTTCGTCGGCACGGTGCGCGAGGGCGATCCGGCCCGCTGGACCATCAGTCACCGTCTCACCGCCGCCGAGCACGGGACCACCCTCACGACATACCTCAAGGGGGTCGATATCAACGATCACTCCGAGAAGGTGCTGATGCGCATCGTGACCGACAGTACGGCGCGATCCGCGCACCTGCTCGAAGAGTGGCTTGCGAATCGCTACCGGGTACCCGGCGAAGAATATGGCGGTGGCGGAGGGATTTGAACCCTCGGACGGGGGTTACCCGTCACACGCTTTCGAGGCGTGCTCCTTAGGCCGCTCGGACACGCCACCGCCGAAGAGACTACAGGCCCCCGGGCCCGATCCCCCAATCGGTTGACTCGACTACCAACGACAGAAGGCCTGTCGCCACGGGTGAGCGTGCTTTATCGCGCCATCACCCGACAGCGTTAGCAACGCATCGTCCATATGCGTGAAGTCGCATGGCTGGCAGGAAACTCCCAGCGTGCTGTACGAATTCGGCGGCGCGGCTCCAAGGAAAGTGGTTTTCCATCAAGCATGTGCAGGTTCCTCGTCGGCATCTCACGGCATCCGCCTCGTCGGGGCGGGCGGAAGCCGTCGGGCGGTCGATACCAGATCGGGGATCGGCACAACTGAGATCAACACCATCAAGTGTGGAAGGCCCTGACCAATGAAGATTCTTGTAGGAATCGCGGCATCCGCCGCCATCGCCGCGAGCGCGCTCGGGTTGGCAGCGACAGCCAATGCAGCACCGGCACTGCCCGCCCCCAACTACCACTGGTGCCCGGGCGAGTTCTGGAATCCCATCTGGGGATTCAACTGGGAATTCGGCGAATGCCACGACGACTGGCACCGCGACCGCGACGGCGACTGGCACGACCGTGATTGGCACGGAGACCGTGGCGATTGGCATGACCACGACCGCGGCGACTGGGGACGTGGCCACGACCGCGACTGGAGGCCGTAACCCCCTTTTCGCCGATAAACAACCCCGCCCGCCGGATTCACTCCGATGGTCGGGGTTGTTTGCCATGTAACGGCATAGCCAGGAATGACAACGACTATCTGGCAACCAAATATATTGATTGACAGCAGTTTTACAGCGCACTGTACGCATAGTGGCCAGATATTGCCAGCCTTGCATGCTTTGCTTTCTTTATGAAAATTCTCGTTGGAATCGCCGCTTCCGCTGCCATAGCCGCCGGCGGGCTCGGCCTCGCCGCCACCGCCAATGCCGCTCCGGTTCCAGAGCTTCCGGCGCCCACCTACCACTGGTGCCCCGGCGAGTTCTGGAACCCGATCTGGGGCTTCAACATGAACTGGGGCGAGTGCCACGCCGACGGCATCCTGGACCGCGACCGTCCCGGCGACTGGCGCGGTGACGACGGCCGCTGGCGCAACAACGGCCCCGGCCCGGGCGACAACCGCGGGCCTGACCGTGGACCCGATCGCGGCCCTGACCGCGGACCCGGCAACGACTGGCACCGGTAAGCCTCCCGAATCGGCCCGTCCGGCGCGCGACCCCGACCACTCACAGCGCCGGGCGGGCCACTTACCTTTTAGCCACGAAGAAGTTCTCGAGCAGGGCCGCGCATTCCTCGGCGAGCACGCCGCCGCGCACCTCGGGACGATGGGCCTGGCGCCGGTCACGCACCACATCCCACAGCGATCCCACGGCCCCGGTTTTGGGCTCCCACGCCCCGAACACCACCCGGCCGACGCGCGCCAGCACCAGCGCCCCCGCGCACATGGTGCACGGTTCAACGGTCACCGCCAGCGTCGCGCCCTCCAGCCGCCACCCGTCGCCATGTTTCGCGGCGGCCTCACGCAGGGCAAGAACCTCCGCATGTGCCGTCGGATCGCCCAGGCGTTCACGAGCATTGGCGGCGCGCGCCAATTCGGTACCGTCCGCGGCGTAAATCACCGCACCGATCGGCACATCCTCGGCACCGGCTTGCGCGGCGGCTACCAATGCGGCGCGAATCAGCGCCTCGTCATCGGGAAACGTCACCGATCCAGCTTGTCGAGCACCGCACCGAACTCATCGGCAAAGCCCATACGCGCGGCGATCATGCCGAGCTGCTCATCGGGGTAGAGATCGGTCTCGCTGAGAATCACACTGAGCACCGGCTCGGGCAGCCCGATATCGGAGAGCAGGCCCAAATCGCCTTCCTCCCACGGATCGACTTCGTCCAGCTCATCGGAATCGAGCTCCGGGACAGGAATATTCAGCCTGTCGAGCACCTCGACGGCGATGTCATAGTCAACCGCCGCCGTGGCGTCCGAAATCAGCAGGTGCGTTCCCGAAGGCGCCGGGCGGATGATGATGAAGAATTCCTCGTCAACATCAAGCAGGCCGAACACTGCACCAGCGCTGCGCAATTCACGTAACTCGGTTTCCGCCGCCGCCAAATCGGTAAGCGCCCCAGCCTTCAACGATGTCACTCGCCAGCGGCCCTCTTCACGAACGACGGCCACGCCGAAACCCTCCAGGCTTTCGGCGCTGGGCCCTGCGGCCTTGGCACGTTGTGCGTCCATGGGCAATACGGTAATGCCCCAACCTGGGTTGTGACCACAAACAACTTGGTCACGTATGCCAACCTGGTGTGGTGAACGCCGCCGAACACGACCACCAACGCCCCCCGATCTGCGTACTTGGCCTCGGACTCATCGGCGGATCCCTGGTCCGCGCGGCCACCGCCGCAGGGCGCCACGTCTGGGGGTACAACCGCTCCACCGAGGGCACCGAGGCCGCGCGGGCGGCCGGTTTCGATGCCACCACCGACCTGGACCTGGCGCTGCGGCGCGCGCGCAACGCCCAGGCACTCATCGTGCTCGCGGTGCCGGTCCCGGCCCTGTCCGCGCTGCTGACCCGCATCGCGGAACTGGCCCCGGAATGTCCACTCACTGATGTCACCAGCGTGAAATCCGCTGTACTGCAACAGGTATCCGAGCATGGTTTGGCACAGCGATTCGTCGGTGGCCATCCCATGGCGGGCACAACAGAGTCGGGCTGGGTCGCCGGGGACGCCAAGCTTTTCCGCGACGCGACATGGGTCGTCAGCGTTGACGACGACGTCGATCCGCAGGTGTTCGCACAGGTGACTCGGCTGGCCCTGGATTGCGGGTCCGTGGTGGTTCCGGCCCGCTCAGATGAGCACGATGCCGCCGCCGCCGCCATCTCACACCTGCCGCACCTGCTCGCCGAAGCCCTGGCCGTCACCGCCGACGGAGTGCCGCTGGCCTACTCACTGGCCGCCGGATCCTTCCGGGACGGCACGCGAGTCGCTGCCACCGATCCGTCACTGGTGCGCGCCATGTGCGAATCGAATCCACACGGCGTGCTGCCGGCCCTGGAGGAGGCCATGGCGCTGCTGGCGGCAACGTGGAACACCCTGAACGCGGAGAATTCGGTCGAGCTGCTGGTGGAGGCCGGCTACGCCGCGCGGCAACGCTACGAGGCGCACACGCGGTTCGACATCAGCGGCGTAAGCCGAACCGACGCAGACTGGCGCGAGCGGCTCGCCGAAGCCGGACGGCAGGGCGGCGTGCTGCGGGTCGTCCCCTAAATCCGGACGGCAAGCCCGGGGTATTCCAGCAGGAACCCCTCGTCATCGACGGTGACCGTGGTGTCTGCGACCGGCGAGACCACCTTGATGCCCTTACCGTCGTTGCGGTAGCTGATGGTGGCGGGGCTGACCACCAGATCAGGCAGGGTCACGTACACAACCGGCAGCACTGTGCTGCCTTCTTGCTGATAGAGGCCGGTGCGACGGATCGGAAGCGCGTTGAAGAAGGGGCTGAACACCACGTCGACGTCCAATGCGCCGTCGAAGGCCGAGCGTGTCGCGCCCTCGTGGTTCTGCACGGTCCACATGCCTTCTTCGTCCCGGGCGATCGACAGCTGCCGCTCCCGTTCGGCCACGGTGGTCGACAGGGACAACCGATTGGTGGATCCCGTCTCGTCGGTCACCAGGTCGTACGAGGCACTGAACGCGGGGTGCGCCTCGGATGCACCGGCCACAAAACGGCCGTGTGCACGGATGCGTCGACCCGATAGTTGAACGCGGGTGGATTCCATGCGCGACGCGTCGTGGGCACGCCAGGTCAGCACGGCGGGCCCAGTCGCCGGGTCCATCGGGCTGGGATTACTCACCCGTCTACCGTAGGCGACCGCGCAAATTGATCCCTCGTGAGCCCTTGGCGCCTCCGAATCACTTCCTCGTGTGCGCGACGTACAGCAGGTACTCCCAGTCCATCGACAGCCGCCCGTCGCCGCGATCATGCCGTCGCCCCAGTTCGACAAGCGCATCGTCGAGTTCGGCGGTCTTGTCCGCATCACCGGCGATACCGGCATAGACGGCGATCGTCGGCCCGTAACAAGCCTTGAAGAAGTCGCGGAACTCCTCGGCGGTGGCGAATCGGTCCACCACCAACGTCCGCGGCTCCACCGTGACCTCGGTGACCCTGTCCGCCAGCAGTGCTCGCACATGAGCCGGGTCTCCCCACAAGGGCGGAGGTTGTGCACCGGGCGCCGCGGGAGCCGCGAACGGCTTCATGGTCGCGAACATCTGGCCGATGAATCCCTGCGGTGTCCAGTTGATCAGACCGATGGTTCCGCCCGGCCGGCAGACGCGGATCAGTTCATCGGCGCTGTCCTGATGCCGCGGAGCGAACATCACCCCGACGCAGGACATCACGACATCGAACTCGTCGTCACCAAACGGGAGCGCCTGAGCGTCCGCGACCCGCCAATCGATTTCTGCACCGGACCGCGCCGCCACGGCACGCCCCACCTCCAGCAGCTCGGGAGTCAGGTCGGAGGCCACCACCTTCGCGCCGATACCCGCGGCGGGGATCGCCGCATTCCCGGATCCGGCCGCAACATCCAATACTCGGGCGCCGGGGACGACGCCGGACTCCTCAACGAGGACCGGCCCCAGCGGTGCGATCACCTCAGAAGCCACCGCGGCGTAGTTGCCCAGGGCCCACAGCGAAACTCTTTGGGCTGTTTCTGTGTTCATACATACAGACGCTAGGCAGATCGCCGCACCTGGGCTAGTACAAGATCTGTACTGGGGCTGGTCACCGTGACGCCGGCGGCCTACCGTTCATCCATGGGTGCGTCGTATTACCAATTCTGCCCCGTCGCCAAGGCGATGGAGCTGCTCGACGAGCGCTGGACTCTGCTGATCGTGCGTGAATTACTGCTCGGCAGTGAGCATTTCAATGATATTCGGCGCGGAGTGCCCCGCATGTCCCCGACCCTGCTGTCCAAGAGGCTGGACCGGCTGGTGCGCGCCGGGATCGCCGAACGTCACGACAACCGCTACGTACCCACGGATGCCGGCCGTGAGCTGCGCCCCGTCGTCGAGATGTTGAGCCAGTGGGGGATCCGGTGGATCGGTGAGATCGGGGACGAGGATCTAGACCCCAAGTTGCTGCTCTGGGATATGCGCCGTCACGTCATCGGCAGCGCGGTTCCCGAGGGCCGCACCGTGCTGCATTTCCGCTTCGGCGACGTCACCGCCGACAAGCGGCACTGGTGGCTCATCATCACGCCCGAAGGCGCCGACCTTTGCGATGCCGACCCGGGCTTTGACGCGAACATCGGCGTAACGGCTCAGCTCCGCAGCCTGACTCGAGTGTGGCGCGGCGACTCCGCGTGGTCGGATGTATTGCGCTCCGGTGAGGTGGCCTTCAGCGGGCCGTCACGGTTGTGTCGCGGCCTGCCGACGTGGTTCGACCCGCCCCTCTATGCCGCTGTCCCCCGCCCCTGAGTCACCGCCGAGATCACGCGGAGCCCATCGCAGCCGCCCGGTGCCCGGAGCTGACAGCCACACCGCCAAGGCAAGGAACGCATCCAGCAGCAGCGCCAGCGCGGTCACCAAAAGGGCGCCGACCAATGCCAAGTGGAACTGCCGCACCTTGATGCCGTCGATGAGGTACCGGCCTAGTCCGCCGAGGCTGGCATAGGCGGCTACGGTCGCCGTCGCGACGATCTGCAAGGTCGCCGTCCGCAAGCCCGACAGAATCAGCGGTAATGCGTTGGGTAACTCGACACCGAAGAGCACCTGACGTTCCGTCATCCCCATGGCCCGCGCGGCCTGCACCACCGTGCGGTCCACGTTCGCGATGCCGGAATAGGTTCCCGCCAGCAGCGGCGGCACCCCGAGCAGGAGTAGCGCGACGGTGGGCGGCACCAAACCCAGGCCCCACAGCAGCACACCCAACAGCAGCACGCCCAGTGTCGGCAGTGCGCGCAGCGCATTGACCGCGCTGACCACCAGAAAGGTGCCACGGCCCGTGTGCCCGATGATCAGACCAATCGGCACCGCGATAATGACCGCGGCCAGCACCGCGATCGCGGTGTACTGCAGGTGCTCACCGATCCGCACACCCAGCCCGCTGTGGCCCGTCCAATTGGATGCGGTGAATATGTAGCCGAGCGCATCGGAGAGAAAGTTCATCGTGCACCCACGACTTTCGCCGCTCTGGTCCACGGCGTGGCAGCGCGGCCGAGAACAACCAGGAGTGAATCCACGACGACGGCCAGCAGGAAGATCGCGACGATTCCAGCGATGATCTGGCTGCTCTTGTTGGCCTGGTAACCCTCGGTGAACCAGGTGCCCAGGCCACCGATGCCGATCACCGAACCCACCGAGACCATCGAGATATTCGTGACGGCAACAACTCTCAGGCCTGCCACCAGCACCGGTACGGATAGCGGGAGTTCGACGCGGACGAGGCGTGCCAGCGGGCGGTATCCCACTGCGGTGGCCGCGTCGAGCACCTGGGGAGCGATGGCGTCGAGCGCCTCGGGCACGGCCCGAATGAGCAGCGCCGTGGTGTACAGCGTCAGCGCCACCATCACGTTGGCCTCGTCGAGGATCCGGGTGGGAATGATGAGCGGCAACGCCACGAACAACGCCAGTGAGGGAATGGTGAACACAATGCTGGCGATCACCGTGGTAACCCGCCGTACCGTGCGGTGCCGGTGAATCAGTGCGCCGCACGGAATCGCGATGGCCAATCCGATGAGAATGGGCACCAGCGACAGCCGCATATGGATCAGCGAGAGCTGCCAGGCATCGCCGAGATGAGTAAAGAGATAACGCATCTCACCGCTGCCCGGTACGGCGTTGCCGGTCCAGCGCGATGAGAACGTCATCCCCGCGGACGCCGCCGCGGACGCGGCCATCCTCATCGGTGGCCACCCCGAACCCCGACGGCGAAGACAGCGCGGCATCCAGGGCCTGCCGCAATGTCCCGTCCGGTCCGAACAATGATCCTCCGGCGATCACACTGTCGTACAACGATTTTCCGGACCGGTAGACCTCCGCGCCTGCGTCGTCCATCCAGCCGAACGGGGTGCCGTCGGGATTGCAGACAAGCACCCAGCTGCGCGGCGCGAGGATGAGGTCGTGGACCTCGGATTCGAAGATCTGCCTGATCTCGTACAGCGGCAGATCGCCCGCATCACGAAACTGCAGTCCCCGATAGCCCCGGTCGCGACCGATGAAGCCGGCGACGAAATCGCTTGCCGGATTCGATAACACCCGTTCGGGCTCGTCATACTGCTGCAGCACGCCGCCCGGCCCGAAAACCGCCACCTTGTCCCCGAGCTTGACGGCCTCGTCGATATCGTGCGTCACGAAGACGATGGTCTTGTTGAGTTCGGCCTGCAGGCGCTGCATCTCGGCCTGCAGGTCATCGCGCACATTCGGGTCGACGGCGCTGAACGGCTCATCCATCAACAGGATCGGCGGATCGGCGGCGAGGGCACGCGCCACACCGACACGTTGTTGTTGACCTCCCGAGAGCTGCGCCGGGTACCGGCTGGCCAATTTGGGATCGAGCCCCACCCTTTCCAGAACATCAAGAGCTGCCTTGCGTGCGGCACGCCGGGATTCGCCGCGCAACACCGGCACCGTCGCCACATTGTCGACGACGCGCTGGTGCGGCATCAGGCCCGCGTTCTGAATGACATAGCCGATGCCCAACCGCAGTTTGACCGGATCCACGGTGCGGACATCTGCCCCACCGACAGTCAGTACCCCCGACGTCGGGTCCGTCATCCGGTTGATCATCCGCATGGAGGTGGTCTTGCCGCAGCCCGACGGCCCCACGAACACCGTGAACGAACCCTCGTCGACGTGCATGGTGAGATCATCGACAGCGGTGGTCCTATCGGGGTACTTCTTGGTGACGTTCTCAAAGGTGATCACGCGATCAGTTCCCTATCGGTTTGTCGAAACCTTTGTCCGTCAACCACTTCTGCGCAGCTTCCTTGGGGTCGACACCGTTGTTACCGGAGACTTCCGCATTGAGCCTGGTGAGGTCCTCCGTCGTCAAACGCGCGGAGAGCGCGTCGAGCACCTTCTTCAGTTTCTCGGATTTCTTCTGCGCGTTGACCAACGGCACCAGATTGCCTGCCGGGAAGGTGAACTTGGGGTCCTCGAGCACCACCAGATCATGCTCGGCGATGGCCGGCGAAGTGCTGAATATGTTGGCCGCGGTGATCGTTCCGTCCAACAGCGCCCGCACCGTCGCCGGTCCGCCACCATCGCTGATGGCCACGAATCGCGATTCCGGAACATCCAGGCCGTAATTGGCCTTGAGGCCGGCCAACCCGACACTGCGGTGCAGGAACTCCGAAGGTGCGCCGACTGTTACCTCCTCCGAGTGCGCGGCGAGGTCGGCGATGGAGTGCAGATTCCATCGGTCGGCGGTGGCTCTGGTGACGCACAGCGTGTCGGCGTCCGAGGCCGGTGACGGGGACAGAATGTCCAGATCGCCATCGAGCTTGCGTAGCAGCGCCAGCTCGACATCATCGGGCCTGGTAGCGGTGGCCTCAGGATCGAAGTAGCGCAGCAGATTTCCGGTGTAATCGGCGATCAGGTCGATCGAATGGTCCTTAACCGCCGGGATGTAGGTCTCGCGGCTACCGATGCCCAGCTGCCTGGTGATGTCAAAACCATTGGTCTGCAATATCTGTGCATACAGCTCGGCCACGGTCTTAGATTCGGGGAAGTCGGCCGAGCCGACGATCAGGGTGTTGAGGTCACCCGAAAGCGGGCCTCCGCCCAGAGGATTGGCGCTGCCACAGCCACTGAAGACAACCGCTGCCATGACGGCAGCGAGGAGTCGTGCGGCCCTGCGCATCCTCCGACAGTAACCGGGCAACCGCCGTCATGCCCGGCTTTAGCGTCAGGAAGATTCCGGTGGCTAACCCGGCGACGCCGCCGCCGCGGGTCCTTCGGCCGAGCCCGCCAGGAGCTCTGGCAAATATTTGATAACCGCCTCCGCCTGGTCGTCGGGTAGCAGCTGGCGCGCGAGGACATTCGCTCCGATGATCATCAACATGGTGGCGTTGGCCCGGTCGTGGGCCTCCTGCTGACCAACGTCCGGACGCTGTGCACGCATCACCTGCGACAGCAATTCGGCACCCGTCTCGCCGAAGCTTGCCCACAGCGCCTGCCCCAGCTCGGGGTCGGTACGCATCTGGCCGAGAAGGGCGGGGGCGGCCGCAATGACATCGGGTCGCTCGAAGAGTTCCGCTGTGTACGAGCAGGATTGGCGTACCCAGTCGCCCACTCCTGCCGCAGCGCTTATCTCCCGGGTGGGTGCGGTCCAACCGAACACCGCCTCGAAGACCAGGTGCGCACGGGAGGGCCACCGCCGGTACAGCGCGGGCTTTCCCACGCCGGCCCGCTCGGCGATCGCAACCATAGTGGTGGCATCCCACCCCTGCTCCACCAGGAGCTCACGCGCGGCAGCAAGCGCCTTGGTGTCGATATCGGAACTGCGGCGGCGCCCCCTGCCCGCGGGTAACTCGTCAGTAGTCATTGCAAATAACGGTACACCATGTTACGTATTAAGAAGGTTGGTGGCGTGGGTCACAGAGAGAAAGGCAGCCGATGACAGGACTTCTTTCCGGAAAAACGGTGGTGATATCCGGTGTAGGTACCGGATTGGGGCGGGAGGTCGCGCTCAAGGCGCACCAGGACGGCGCAAATGTGGTGCTCGGCGCGCGAACCCAGGAAAACCTCGAAAAACTCTCCGCCGAACTCGATGATTCGGGCGGCACCGCTGCCTGGGCGGTCACCGACATCACCGACGCGTCCGCGTGCCAGGGCCTTATCGACACCGCCGTCGAGCGGTTCGGCACGGTGGACGCACTGGTCAATGTCGCCGCAAAAGAGGACGTGTTCGGCGGCATCGAGGGCGCGGATCTGTCCCAGTGGCAGGCGATGCTCAGCACGAATGTCGTGGGCACGCTTCAACTCGTTCAGGTGGCCGTCCCGCAGCTGAAGAAGAACGGCGGATCGGTGGTCTTCATCGGATCGCAGTCGGCGTTCCATCCGCAGCTACCCCAGTCCGCGTATGCGACATCCAAGGGAGCGTTGCAGAACGCCATGTATCAGCTCGCGAAGGAGCTGGGGCCACACAAGATTCGTCTCAACATGGTGGTGCCGACGTGGATGTATGGCCCGCCGATTCAGCTGTACATCGGCCTGGTCGCCCAGCAGCGCGGCATCACGCAAGAGGAAGTACTGGCCGAACTGACGGCCAAATTCCCGTTGGGCGAGATGCCCGCCGATGAAGACGTCGCCGATGCGGTGGTGTTCTTCGCATCCGACCGGGCCCGGATGGTGACCGGGCAGACCTTGTTCGTCAACGCAGGAGAGTTTTTCGCATGAGTGATAAGTATCCCGTCATCGTTTGGGGCACAGGGGTTGTCGGCAAGCTGGTGATTCGCGAGCTACTGGACCACCCGGTATTCGAGCTGGCTGCCGTACTGGTGCACGATCCGGCCAAGGACGGTGTGGACGTCGGAACACTCGTCGGTAGCCATCCGACCGGACTGGCCGCCACCACCGACATCGATGCCGCGTTGGGCACCGAGGGCACGGTCGCGTACTTCGGGCCGACGGCGCAGTACGCGCTGGAGAACATCGACAACATGTCCCGCGCACTGCGCAGCGGGCACAACATCGTCTCCACCGCGATGACACCGTGGGTGTACCCGCAGGTGTGCCCACCCGAGATGCTCGCCGATATCAAACAGGCCTGCGAAGACGGCCAGACCTCCTGTTTCACCACCGGCATCGACCCCGGCTTCGCCAACGATCTGTTCCCCATGACCCTGCTCGGCGTGGGTGGACGGGTGGATTCTGTTCTGGTACAGGAACTCCTCGACTACCAGTACTACAACGGCGATTTCAGCATGCCGATGGGACTGGGCGCGCCCATGGACCAACCGGCGGTGCTGGAAATACCCGAGGTGCTGATCCTCGCGTGGGGCCACACCATTCCGATGATCGCCGACGCCGTCGGAGTCAAACTCGACAAGATCGACACCGTCTACGAAAAATGGGCGACGCCAACCGAGATCGCCTACGGCGCGGAACCCAACACCGGCATCATCGAGGCGGGCCACTGTGCCGCGGTGCGATTCGAGATCCGTGGGTGGGTGGGCGGTAAGCCGAAGATCGTCATCGAGCACGTCAATCGGATCACCAATGACACCGCACCGCATTGGCCGCGCGCACAGTCCGTCGACAACGATGCCTACCGCATCGAGATCAAGGGCAGTCCGAACATCACCCAGGAGACGGTGTTCCGCGACGAACGCACCGGCGACGGCGCGATCGGCGGCTGCCTCGCCACCGGGATGCGGGCCATCAACGCCATACCAGCGGTCATCGGCGCTAAACCGGGCTTCCTGACACCGCTGGATTTGCCGTTGATCGCGGGCCAAGGAACTATCCGCGCCTGACCTGCGCCAAGCGGCGGCTTTTCGCGGTATCCGCGGGGCATTTTCCGCGAAAAGCCGACCGTGGGCGCTTGCAATAGCCGCCTATGTAGCAAATGATGGACATATGACCAGTGACCCCGGTACGACTCCGGACTCTCCGGTTGCCGACACATCCATCGATGTCCCCGTTGGCGAGCAGGCGCCTCTGCCCCCCGCGAAGGCCGTCAAGAAGGAGGATGCGGTCAAGCGGACCCGCGCGGCGGCGACCTGGACCGGCGTCATCCTTGGCCTGCTGATCCTGATTCTGCTGCTGGTGTTCATTCTGCAGAACCTGACGGACACGACCACCCACTTCCTCTCCTGGGAGATCCAGATGCCCTTGGGCATCACGGTGTTGTTCGCGGCCATTACCGGTGCTGCGCTCACCGCCCTGGTCGGTGGCGTGCGAATCATCCAGCTGCGGCGCGCGGCGAAGAAGAACCTGAAGGCCTGACACCCCGACTACAGTTCGGCGCATGACGGCGCTGACCGGGCGTGGACGGGTGCAGACACTTGTCCGGAGGGCTCTCAAGGACAAGCCCGTACCCCTGGCTGACGCCAAGCATTTCGACGACGCCGAAGTTGTGACGATGTTGCGCATGCTCGGTATCGCAATGCTGGAAGTCGGTCAGCCCACCAACCTGGTGTTGGCCAAATTGCATGACATCGCACCGCAGTACACCGACAAAGAACTGCGCGCCGTCGTCTTGCCGACGGTGCTGATCATCCAGATCGACGGCGTCACCGGCCAGCTCGAAGTGGAGGAATCCACCCGCAGCACAGCACAGTTGGACCAGGCCGGCCACATCGACACCATCGCCGACATGGCCGTCGCCGGGGCGATCGCCCCGGCGGACGCGATCGCACGAATCTACGAGATCCGCTGTTTGAAACCCCGTTTCGGGACGGTCGTCACCGTCATCGGACACACCATCTTGACCCTCGGCTTCGGGCTTGCCCTGGCACCAACCTCCTCGGCTCTGCCCGCCTATCTGGTGCTGGGCCTGATTGTCGGCGTCCTGATGCTGGCCACCAACCCCATGCCCACCCTCGCCGCCACCATGCCCGCCGTCGCCGCCTTCGTGGTGACGGTCATCAGCACGTTCATCGTGGCGAACGTGCCCAGCGAGGGGCTTGCCCGCGTGGTGGCGCCCGCCCTGATCGCCGTGCTGCCCGGGGTGACCCTCACCATCGGGGCGCTGGAGCTGACAAGCACCCAGCTGATGGCCGGGTCCACGCGCATCGTGTACGGCATCGCGCAACTGATGCTGCTGGCATTCGGGGTGGTGATCGGCGTGAAAGTCGCTGGACCGCCGGAGCCCTCGCCGCTGGGACCGCCGCTGG
The DNA here is from genome assembly GCF_001440005.1 of Mycobacteroides sp. H001. Taxonomy (NCBI): domain Bacteria; kingdom Bacillati; phylum Actinomycetota; class Actinomycetes; order Mycobacteriales; family Mycobacteriaceae; genus Mycobacteroides; species Mycobacteroides sp. H001. The sequence continues at coordinate 17,997 of NZ_LJYH01000029.1, read as the reverse complement.
GCAGCTGGACGATCGCCCTGGCCGTACCTGTTATAGCGGTGGGGTTTTACCTGTACAAGTCCGCGCCCCGCGGATCACTGATCTGGTTGGTGCTGGCGATCGGGGTCGCCATGCTGGGACAGCGCCTCGGCGGTCTCTTTCTGGCACCCGCCATGACGGGCTTCATCGGGGCGGTCGCTGTCGTTCCCTTCGCCCTGTTCGCGGCACGCTTCAAGGGGGCTCCTTCGGCAATCGTGTTGCTACTGGCCGCCTTCTGGTGCCTGGTGCCCGGCGCGTTGAGCTTCGTGAACGTCAGCGAGGTCGCGGCCACCGGACATGCGAACCTCACCGCACTGCTCGATACCTGCATGGCGATCTTCTCGATCGCGCTCGGGCTTCTGGTGGGGGCGAGCCTGCACCGTGGGATGCGTTACGCGCTCACCGTCCGTCGGTAGCGTATTTCGCCAGCTCGATCCGGGCCACGACACCGCGATGCACCTCGTCGGGGCCGTCGGCCAGCCGCAGCGCGCGGGCGTTGACCCACGCGGCCGCCAACGGGAAATCGTTGGAAAGTCCTCCACCACCATGGATTTGGATAGCCATATCGATGACCTGCTGAGCCATGTTCGGTGCGGCCACCTTGATTTCGGATACCGCCGACAGCGCGCCCATGATGCCCACGGTGTCTAGCAGCCAGGCAGCATGCAGCACCAGCAGCCGGGTCTGGTTGATGGCAATGCGAGCGTCGGCGATGCGCTCCCGGTTTCCGCCCAGGTTCACCAACGGTTTTCCGAACGCGGTGCGGTCCAGTCCCCGTCGGCACGCATGCTCGAGGGCCACCTCGGCCAGGCCGATCAGGCGCATCGCATGATGCACACGGCCCGGCCCCAACCGCCCCTGGGCGATCTCGAATCCCTTGCCCGGTCCCGCGATGAATGCATCGACGGGCAGCCGTACGTTGTCGAACGACACCACGCCGTGTCCACCCGGCTCGTCGTAGAACCCCATCGTCGGCAGCATCCGTTCGACGGTTACGCCCGGTGTGTCCATCGGGACGAGCACCATCGAGTGGCGCGCGTATCGATGCGCGTCCGGGTCGGTCAACCCCATGAAGATGATCACCTTGCAATCGGAATGACCGACACCGGTGCTCCACCACTTGCGGCCGTTGATCACCACCTCGTCGCCGTCGACGATGGCCGTGGCCGCCATGTTCGTGGCATCAGAGGAAGCCACGTCGGGCTCCGTCATACAAAACGCGGACCGGATATCGCCCTCCAGGAGCGGTTCGAGCCAGACCTCCTTCTGCTCCTGGCTGCCGTACCGGTGCAGCACCTCCATATTTCCCGAATCCGGTGCGTTGCAATTGAACACGGTGGGGGCGAACAGCGACCGTCCCATCTGCTCGGCCAGCGGCGCGTACTCGGAATTGGACAGGCCGCCGCCTAACTCCGGATCCGGCAGGAAGAGGTTCCACAACCCGGCGTTGCGCGCCTTCGCCTTCAACCTGTCCAGCTCCGGTGGGACCTCCCACAGCTCGGCCGTCGTGCCGGTGCGCGCACCCAGCAGCGCGTCGTGGTGGGCCAGCACCGTACGTTCCACCGGCATGATCTCCCCGTCGATGAACTCGCGGACGGCGGAGGTCAGTTCGGCGGCGCGGGCGGAGGGAGCGAAGTCCATCTGTCCGATGCTAGGGCGGTTGACGCGACACGTGACAGACTTCGGCACATGAGCATGCGCCGGGCCTCGGTACTGGCACTGACCACGATGACCATCGGTGGGGTCATCGGCGTCATCGCCACCCTCATCCTGAACGTTTTCGTGTTCGACAAGTTCGACGCCTACGGCGAGGTGAAGATCCCGGGCAACACCCAGCTGGAATTGCCGGCCGGCGAGGTGACTGTCAGCTTTCACTCGTGGGTGTCCGGCGATAACGGGCTGCTCATCCCCCAGCTCGGCATGTCGCTCTTTCCGCCGCCCGGGGTGGCCGAACCCCAGGTGCGCGAGAGCATCGGAAGCTCGACGACAGTGAACGGCGATGCCCGCCGACGGGTGTGGGTCGCGCGGATCCCCGCCGCCGGTACCTACAACGTGCAGGTCGACGGTGACGTGAGCGGGTTCGTCAGCCCGCGCCTGGCCTTCGGGCACGGCAGTCCCTATTGGCCGCTTACCTGGGGCTTCGCCGGATTACTCGGAGTGGCAGCGCTCGGCTGGATCGCCTACGTACTGACGAGAGTGCGTTCCACCCGTTCCTCGCCACCATCACCGCTGAACAATCCGCAGCCCACATCCTCCTATGAACCCAGTGACGACGGTGTGCGCATCGAACAACTTAAATCCCTTGCTGCCCTGAGAGATTCCGGAGCGCTTACCGAAGCCGAGTTCGAGGCCGAGAAGCGGCGGGTCCTCGGCGGCGGCTAGTCGATACGATTGCCCGCATGGGCGTCATCTACCTGGTCCGGCACGGTCAGGCTGCCAACTACTCCAGCAGCCCCGATAGCCCGCTGACCAGCGCCGGACAGCGACAGGCCGATACCGTGGCAGCCGAGCTCGCCCGCCGCGGCCTGAGCGGCACCCGGCTCCTGCACGGCGGAATGAAGCGACAGCGGCAGACCGGCGAGGCCATCGCGCTCGCGCTGGGATCCGAACCGCAGCAGGATGACCGCTGGGACGAATACGACTACAAGGAGATCGTCGGCAATTCGCGGATGCGACGTCTGGCGTCGGTGAACACCGTCAAGAGCCTGGCCAAGGGTGACACGCAGGCCATCCTGGAGGACGGTCTGGCGCAATGGGCCAGCACCGATTCCTCCGGCGGATACGCGGAGAGCTACACCAGGTTTCAGCAGCGCGTGCTCGACGCCATGTCCGACGCCGCCAAACGTGACGGTGACACCGTGGTGGCCACCTCAGCCGGGGTCATCGGGATGATCGTCGCCGATCTGTGGGGCGGAAATGTCTCGAATTGGCTTACCGCACAACGTGTTGTCATCAATTCGTCGATCACGTCACTGGTCAACGGTAAGCGCGGCTTAAGCCTGCTCTCCTTCAATGACCACACCCACCTGATCGGTGACGGCGGCGACAGGGATCTGGTGACCTACCGCTAGTCCTCGTTGGCGCAGGGAGACGACGCGGTGACGACATACACCCGAACCCCATTGCCGCGAATGTCTTCGCGGGCGCTCACGATGTAACCGGCATCATCACGATAGGTCCGGCTGTTCACCGGCTCAGGCTCCGGCCGCTTGCTTTCTTGACGGCGAAAGCCCTTGCTGGACAGCGATTCGAGGCGATCCAGCACGCCCGAGATCAGCTCCGGGGTGGGGTCCGCGAAATCGCGCTGCAGGCGCAACCACCACGGTGGCCCCTCCGGGAGGGCCGAGTTGTAGCTCGTGCGGCAGCCCATCCGCTCGACGTCGTTGACACCCGGCTGCACCTTCTCCGCCGTGACGAACGACAGATTCTCGGCCGTGACCCGCAGCGCATCGGACATTTTGACCGTCGTGGGTTCCATGCTCGTACTACCTCCTTGCTCGCCGCCCGCACCGGGATTGCACGACACCGCAGTCAGTATCGTCAGCCCCGCCATCGCAATCGTCCATGCACGCCTCATCGGACCTGCACCTTCCGGCCAAGACCGGGGTTGTCGGTGACGTGCGGATTGCCGTAGGGGTCTTCCCATTTGGGATTGGTCGGCAACGTGATCGGGCCGATCTTGGCCCCCGACAACCATTGATCGCCGTACGCCTTGGCGATGTCCTTCACCGATTCGTTCAGGCTGCTGTCGTCTCCCAGGTTGATGTCGACGTTGTTCGACTCGATACCCCGTTCGACGTACGTGGTCACCTCACCGCCCCTGATCACGTTCGCCATGTTCTGGAAGGCATCAGATTTCGGGTCGTCCCAGTAGCTGCCGTGCCCCTTGGGGCCGAACACCACCTCGCCAGGATGATCCTTGTTGTCGTCGCTGTAGTAGCCAGTGTCCAGCCGGGTGACGCCGGGAATCGAATCCGGGTCTCCACCAAGCGGATTACCCGCGTGCGGGTTGCCGATATCACCGTCCGGCGCCCGTGGAATCACCGGCGGCAGATCCAGATTCACCCCGGGGAACGGGGAGAATCTGGTGGGGATATCGCTGTCACGGGGCGCGAGTTGTGCTGCGCCGATGAGGTCGCCGGGGGCAGTCATGGAGAACCGCTGCACATTCGGGTTGGGGTTATGCCACTCGGTGCTGAGGATGCCCGTGCCTGCGGACGAGGCGTACAACACGCGGTCGGCGCGCAGACCCATCTGTTCGGCGGTGCCGACAACAGAGCCGCCATACGAGTGTCCGATGTACGTGGTTGGCGTACCCGGCGCATGGCGGGCGACCTCGGCGTCGAGTTCCTTGCCGAACGAGACGAGTTGCGGCGCCATCGCCAATCCGTAGGACGGGTCTGTCGCTTTGTCCAGCCCCTGCGGAAAATCGTTCTCCATATAGAGGAAGACCGGCGACCCACTCTGCTTGGCCAGGTTGACGGCTGAGTCGTGGTTGCTTCTGCTGCCGTTGAGGTTGGTGTTGGTGCCGGGCACGTAAACCCCGACGCCGGGTGCGCCGGGCTTGAGGTCCCCGATCTGTTCGATCATCCGGCCATTGCCCTCGGTCGAGAACATCACAAATTTACGATCGATCTTGAAGTCGGCGGGAGAGCCTCCGGCGGGGATCGTCGCGAACGGATCATCCATCGGTTCGAGCATCGCCCGGAGCTGATCGACGCGCGCTTGATTGGGTGACGGGTTCTGCAGCTCGTCGGTGAGCGCGTTCCTGATGTTGATCTCGTTGGCGTCCGCGCGGACATCGAAAGGGACACCGTTGGTGTTCCCCATGAACTCGGGATCCGCGATGACCATCTGGTGCACCGTCTCGGGGGGCAGACCCTCCAGGAACGCGCGGCGCTCTTCCTCGGACATGCCGCGAACCCGGTCGACCAGTGCATCGGGATCGATCTTCTCGCCCGTCGGCAGCGTGACATCCTGCTGTCCGTCGCGCATAGCCTCCAGGTCGTTGACGGCCTCCCGCAGCTTCCGGCCGTACAACTCGTCCAGACGGGCCACCTCGTCGAGGCCCGCCTGAATCCGGCGCTGGTGGTCGGCGGCCGCCTGTGCCTTCGCAGAATCCGGGTGGCTGACTTCTCCGGTATCGGTGACCGTGAACCCTTCGGCGACCGCGGCGTCCACGTCTTGAAGCGTGTATTCCTTGGCGTGCTTAAGAGTTCGTCCCGCGTCCTCGGCATCGTCGGATAACCGGTTCAGGACATTCCGGACCTCGCGACCGTGGTCGAGTTCCTGGTCGACCTTGATCCGGGCCGCGTCGTGCGTCTTGCCAAACCAGCCCGATGCGTCGTTGAAGACGCGGTCGCACGAGTCCAAGGACGCATCCAGCGTCCGGGCGTTGTCGCGGGCGATGTCGGCGGCCTTGCTGAGCGCGTCGAGATTCCAGCCGCGGAGCTGACTGATCGTCGGGCGCATCAGCGTGGCTTCAGCGCATCGAACGACGTGGCGGTCTTCTCGTCCTGCGCCGTCACGTTGGTGCCGAAGGTATCGACGAGCCCCGCCATGTCGGAGAACCTGCGGGCAATCGAGGACATCGCCTTGATTCCGGGAGAGGCGGTGTCACGGATGGCGGCCAGGACTTCGCTTCCCGAACCCGAGGCGTCCTGAAATGACGTCCATGGCATGTCGTTGATGTGCAGCGTCTCACCCAGCCATGTCTTGGAAATGGCCGCGAGCTCCTCGGTCCGGACACCGAACTCGTCGCTCATGATTTCCCTCCGCTAACTCCTCAACTGCTGACTCTATCCAGTCAGACGTTCGGAAACGCGGATCGGTTTCATGCTTGTGGAGAAAGAATCAAATCGGCAGCTTTCTCACCGAGCAACACCGACGGAGCATGCGTGTGACCACGGATGAGGCTCGGAATCACCGAGGCATCGACCACCCGCAATCCCTGCACACCGCGCACCGTGAGATCCGGAGCAACCACACTGGCCTCGTCCGCACCCATCCGACAGGTAGCCACGGGGTGATAGAGGGTGTGTGAGTTGCTCTGCAGCGCAGCGACCAGAGTCTCCTCCAGGTTGTCGCTGGGATTCCTCGGCCGCAGGATCCTGCCGAGTATCGCCCGCATCGACGGCGTCTCGGCGATACGGGCGGTGGTCCGTAGCCCGAACATCATCGCGGCGCGGTCCTGTCCGGCACTATCACTGAGGTAGCGCGGGTCGATGCGCGGCTTGGCCAGCGGATCGGGCGAGGTCAGCGTGATCTCACCGCTGCTCTCGGGCTTGAGCAGGATCGGGCCCATCACGATGGCGTGCTCGGTGGCTTCCCCCAAGCCTTCATCGAAGAATGGCGCGGGGGCGAAGATCAGCTCCAGGTCGGGTAGCGCGAGATCTGCCCGGCTGCGCAGGAATCCGTAGGCCTCACCGACATTCGAGGTGAGCATGCCGCGATGGCGCAGGAAGTAGTTGGCGAGCTGTAGCGGCTTTTCCGCGCTGTACAGCGAGTCGGCCTCGACCTCGTAACCCACCGGGCAGCACAGATGGTCGAGCAGATTCTGGCCAACCTGCGGGGCGTCGTGCACGATCGGGATTCCCAACTCACCAAGGTGCTTGGCGTCACCGATACCCGAAAGCATCAGCAGCTGAGGAGAATTGATGGCACCGCCGCTCAAGATCACCTCGCGCCGCGCGCGCACGGTGTGTGTGATGCCATCGCGCACGTACTCCACACCAATGGCTCTGGTGCCGTCGAACAGCACCCGGCGCACCTGGGCCTCGGTAACCACGTTCAGGTTCCGGCGCCGCAGACCCGGCTTGAGGTAACCGTCCGCGGTGCTCCACCGGCGTCCGCCGCTCTGGCACACCATGGTCTCCGAGAAACCCTTGGGTTCAGGAGTATTGGCCCGCTCGACGTCAAATCCCGCTTCCTTGACGGCCTCCAGCCACGCCGCAGTGCTGGAGCGGGGGCTGCGCTGTTTGGAGATCTTCAGCGCGCCCTCGGTGCCCTCGTCGCTTTCGGTCGCGCCCTCCACCGTCTCGATGCGCTTAAAGTAGGGGGCAACGTTGGCGAAAGACCACTGATCGCCGGCCACCGCCGCCCAGTCGTCGTAGTCGGCCGCGAATCCCCGGACCCACATCATCGCGTTCATGGACGACGAGCCGCCCAGCGTTTTGCCTCGCGGCCAATAGATCTGGCGATTGTTCAGCTCGGGCTGCGGCTCAGTGAGGTAGTCCCAGTCGACGTCGCTGCGGAACAGCTTCGAGAACGCGGCGGGAATGTGGATTCCCATGTCCTTGTCCTTGGGCCCCGCCTCCAGAACCAGCACCTGGTCGTTGGTGCGCTCAGCGAGCCGGGTGGCCAGCGGAGCCCCCGCCGATCCCGCGCCCACGATGACGTAATCAGCTGTCAGGTCCTCAACCATGAGGGGGACGGTAGCGGACTGGACACCGCGCGGGGAAGCTTCTGGTACAGGACGTCCCAGGTGCCACCCTGGCGCGCTTACGGGTACACCCGGTAGCAGTTCGTCCCTCCGATGCCGAGCACGTACACGGTGTCGCATCGAGTGAAGCTGCCATCGGGCGCGAAGTCCGATTCGCACACGCCGCCGCCGTTACCCCACACCACAACCTTGCCGCAGGGCGCCGCCGCGGCGGGACCGGCAAGGGCAATGCCCCCGGCCGCCAGTACGGCGGCGATGCCCAGTGAGGCCAGTGCTTTCCTCATGTCAATCGCCTCTTCTTCGTGCCCCCGGCCTCACCGCGACGCCGGACATACCCGTAGAACGCTTCCGTTTTTGGAAACGTTTCCCAATACGGAAGGTTTGTTACGATGGCCACATGCCACCGCCCAATGGCCTGCGCGAGCAGAAGAAGTCCGAGACCAAGTTGGCGTTGAGCCGCGCCGCACTGGAGCTGGCACTGGAACGCGGAGACCTCGCCGCCGTCACGGTCGACGACATCGCCGACGCGGTACGCGTCTCGTCCCGCACGTTCCGCAACTACTTCACCAGCAAGGAAGACGCCGTCTTGTTTTCGTTGCGCGGGATCGAGGACAACGCCGTCGAACTACTGCGCCGGCGCCCCCCTGAGGAGCCGGTGATCGACTCACTGGAAGCCGTGATGCTGGATCTGGCGACCTCCGAGGCATTCAGCACCGCAGTGGCCGTCACGCGGTTGTCCGCACAGAATCCGGGCTTGGCCGCACACGACGCGGCACGGTCCGACGACGTGGGAACTGTGGTGCTCGCCGAAGTCAGTCGACGCACGGGCCTGGATCCCGATACCGACCTGTATCCGCGATTGGTCTGCAACGCCGCGTACGCGGTACTTGGCACCGTGATCCAACTGGCGGTATCCGATTCCACCGTGCCCAGAAGCCCCGGCGAACTTGTCGCCCAAGGCTTTCAGCGTCTGCGCGATGGCCTGATATGACCCTGGCGTCGGACCGGATCGACGCCGGTGCCGTGGTGCTCCGCAAGGCGCGCGACACGGATCGCGACGCGCTGATCGAGATCATGACCGACCCGGACGTGCGGGCATATCTCGGTGGGCCACGCCCCCGGGCCGAGATAGAGCGCATTCTCGATGAACGCGGAACTCAGGCGGCCACCGCGGCAGCAGGGGCGTTCGTCGTAGCCGACAACTCCAACGACCGGTTCGCCGGAACCATGGCGCTCGAGCGCCGGCATTCAGAGCTTCCCGGACACGTGATTCTCGATGGCGACGAGTTGGAACTGTCCTACGTCTTCCGCCGCGACTCCTGGGGGAAAGGCTGGGCCTACGAGGCCGCGTCCGCACTACTGAGGGCGGCTGCCGCCGAACTACCCGATCAACCGGTGCTCGCGGCGACCCAAAGCGCGAACACGCGTTCCCTCAACCTCCTGCGGCGGTTGGGGTTCGAACCGGTGTCGACCTTCGTTCAGTTCGACGCCGAGCAGACCTTGGCGACGGCTCCTCTGCATCGCCTCGCACGAGATCACGGGCGCGGCTGATCCAACAATTTGGCGATGCCGTGCAGTTCGGTCGCCTGAATCTCTTTGACGACGCGGAGCAGAATCCGCTCGTCGACGTCATCGAGATTGACGCCCCGGTTCGTCACCGTCAATAAAGTGCCGCCCTCGTGCTCACGAAAGGCCACATGGCGCGTCCACCGCGCCGACTGACCAGTAGACGCGTGGGCCAGCAGGCCCAAGGTCAAATGCTCGTAGGGGGCCGCGTCGAGAAACTCAACCTCGAAGACGCCGTTGAATCGCGTGCCCACCACGGGAACGGTGGTCATGGTGAAAGCGCTCCCCACCGTGACATCAGCCGGCGGGGTGTCAGGCTTGCCCCACCACGATGCCGGATCGACCAGAGCCGACCACACCTCGTGGGGAGGGTGCGGGAAATATCGTTGAACCTGTGTCATTGCTTCTCACTCACTCGTGAAGAAGTCCTGGTGCGCCCGAAGGGATTCGAACCCCTAACCTTCTGGTCAGGGGTTCGACCCCTGACCGAAGTGCGGGTTTCGGAGCATCCCCCCCTTCTGACCTTCCCGCCTCGTGCAGCGTAGACGCGCCGTGGTTACCGACGAGACTCGGCAGGCTCACAGCTTCATCACAGGGTGCGAGATCCTCAAGAAACATGATCATCGTCAACCTACGGTCGGGCGCTTATGACCTCACGCAAGAAGACCGGCCCCGCACCACTACCCGTGCCTACCGGATGGGACACCCTCATCAAGGGGTACCGGCAACATCAACTCGCAGCCGGACGGCCCAGTACCACCATCGCCACACGTCTGTCCCACATCGCTCGGATCGCGCGAGCTCTCGACACCCCGCCGACGGCCGTCACCGGTAACACCCTGCAGGCGTGGTTCTCCACGCAAACACAATGGAGCATCGAGACCCGGCGCGGCTACCGCAACTCAGCGCGCAGCTTCTTCGGCTGGGCGCACGAAGACGCACGGATTGCGGCCAACCCTGCCACCGCACTGCCCCATATCCCCGCCCCGGTTCCCCTGCCCAAGCCGGCACCCGATCGCATCTGGAAAGAAGCACTGATCGCCGCCGACGCACGCACCACCGTCATGCTGCACCTGGCATGCGGTGCCGGGATGCGCCGCGCCGAGGTCGCTCAGGTCCACACCAACGACCTCATCGAATCCTTCGACGGCTACCAACTCATCGTCCATGGCAAGGGCAACAAGAAGCGTGTCATCCCCATCACCGACGAGATCGCCGCCATGATCCAACGCGGCGCGGCCGGACACACCCCCGGCTCCAGCCCGACCGGCTGGCTGTTCCCCGGCAACGACAACGGCCACCTGTCCCCTCGGTGGGTGGGGACACTGTGCGCGAAGGTCATGCCCGAAGTCTGGACCATGCACAAGCTGCGGCATCGCTTCGCCACCCGCGCCTACCGCGCCACCCGCAACATCCGCGCCGTGCAACGCCTACTCGGCCACGCCTCCGTGGCAACCACCCAGATCTACACCGCCGTCGACGACCACGAGATGCGGGCAGCTGTCGTCGGCGCGAGTGGATCGGGTGTCCAAACCCCCTGGCAAACCGCCGCATGACCCCCACAACCGAAGGAGTGCTCGATGATCGCAGCAATTGAACGTGCGGCCCATGCGGCGGGCTGGCTGGCCATCGGGGGTGAGGACGGGGCACGCATCTACCGGCGACCCGGCACCCCGTCATGGGTGAGCATCACGTACGCGCACACCGGCGTGATCCTGTGGGCCGACGGACAGGACTCGCGGCGTACTTCCCGGCACTTCGCCGGGATCGACAAGGTGGATCGGCTGGTGTCGTTCCTGGCGGGTGGCTGACAACCGTTCGCCTACGAGGCAGCGCGCGGTTCTTATAGTCTGCGCCCCATGCGAGTGGGGCTGCGGTACGCGCTCGGCGGGGTGTTTGTCGCAGAGCTGGCGGCTGGGCTCGCGGTAGCGATGTGGTTAACGCCGTGCGAAGATCCACCCCCGGTGCACCCGGTGCACCGGATATTGCCTCCACCACCCGGCGCACACCCGCCAGCCTCATGCAAAGACACGCCACGTCGGGATATTCCACGCGGTGATCCAGACTATGCGCCATGGCTCGACGGTGACGGTGACGGCATCGCCTGCGAGAAGCCGCGCCGCAGATAACGACGCTATGGGCAGTAGTTCCGCACGTCGGCTGGTACGCCGTGCCCGGCCAGTGCGTTTTGAATTGCATCGAGCTCGGCGGTATGGTCGACGGCAATCACCCAGTGCTCATTGGTCAGCACCGTGTAATTAGCGTTGATGTAGCCACCCTTGCATGCCATGGCTCGGGAGCCACTCTGCCGGGTCCACGACTCACCGGCGCCGAGCTTGAAGCCGATGCCGCTTAGTACGCACTTTTGTTCGCCGCGCTTGTCGGGTTGGCCGCAGCTCCCGCCTGCAGTTGTGATTGCCTCGACAATTCCCTTTGGTGCTTGCGCCGAGCTGGTAACCGCGCCTGCCTGCCTCTCTGAATTGCCGCACGCCGCCATTAGTAGCGGGCCAGCAATGGCGAGAACGATCTTCATCTTCATAATCAGCCATCATCACAGAGATCCCGCCCGTTAACGGACGAAATGTAGCAGTTCGCCGCGGTGGTAATTTCTTGGTCCGCAACGACGAAACGCGCCCCCACCGGTGAGGGTGAGGGCGCGTTCGGTGTCACTGAATCAAGAGGCTACTCGTCGTGGTGTTCTGGTCCGGGCTGTTTTCGGTCGCGTTGTTGTTCGCGCCACAGACTGATCAGCATGGGGATGTAGACGATGGCGCCGAGGGTGTAGATGATGTAGCGGACCTGTTGGCGCAGTGGGAATTCCGCGTCCCACCAGGATGCGAGCACGATCTGCCACAGCACCAGTGCAAGCACCACGCTCTTGACGAGGAACACCTTGCCGATCCGGTTCGATCCCGGCCGCGACCGGAGCCCGTACAGCAGCGTGAACGCGGTGACGAATACCGCGGCGAAGATCAGTGACAGGTTGGCGCCGAGCCGGTAGTCGATCGTGAACCACACGTCGGAGATGAACACCCCGACGATGATCAACAGTCCGGTCACATACACCCAGCGCATCAGCTACCCCTTTGCATTGAGGCTAGGAACAATTCGGTCCATCCGTTCTTGGCGATCTCGTGGTGCAGCACCGTGCGGGCGCGGCGGGCACGTTCGACGACCTCGGTAGCGGCTTGGCTGCGGGCCTGCGACTCGGCCAGCTTGCGGTCAGCGTCGTCGATTGCCGTGTCGTGTTCATGCCCGCCGGCGGGGCGCGAGCGCTTCCGGGGCCACATCAGCCGTCACCCGCTGCGATCGTGGCCGCATCGCGCAGTGAGGTGATGATCGGTATCAGTTCCTCGGCCGGGCTGGGGTCTTTCTCGCGCAACAGGAATGCGATGGTTCGCGCGTCGTTGGCGGCGCGCGCGTCCATGCGTTCCACGATGGCGCCGTGGGTGTGTTTCATCTGCGCGATTTCGGCACGATGAGTCGGCCCGAGCACAATCCAGCCCCGCAACTGCGCGACCTGAAACATGACCAGCAGCGACAAGACTCCGACGCCGTTCCACATGGCCGGGTCTAGGAACCTCACTGGCCATCGTCGGCGTCGTCGGTGCGGCGGTCCTGTGCGAGCTTGAGTCCGGCCAGGCCGGTGCCGGCCAACCCCGCCCCGGTGATCACCCACTGCAGAGCGTCGCCAGATTCGGCCTTGCCGAGTACGACGAGCAAGACACCGCCAACGAAGATGGTCACGAACAGAACGGCGTAGATCACCAGGCGGGTGGTGTCGTTCTGGGGCACAGGATTGGGCATGACGGGATGTCCTTTCAACTAGACAGATATGCGCAGTTCAATGGCCTACATGGCTTTACAGTTGGTTTAGAGCTAGGGCAGTTTCCAGGCGGTCCAGGCTGGCGGGCCGTCGTTCCACCATGAGACGGTGCCCGGCACGGTGAAAACCGTTGCATTGTCAACCTTCTCGGTGATGATCTGTGCGGCGCAATCCACAGCGGTCAGCCCGCGCCAAAATGGCTCGGGCTGGTCGTGGTAGTGGAAGTGTGCGTTGGTCTGCACGAATTTGAGTGCGGCGGCGATGGTTTGGATGATCTGCGGCAGCAGCGCGAACAGTTTCATCACGTCGAGGATCTGGCCGCCGACCTGGTTGGTCGGCCCGGTGGTGACCAGGGCGGCCACCGTCGACAGCGCGCCAGCCCCCGGGAGCGCCGAGGCCAGTAGCCCGAGCAGTTGTTTCCCGACGGTGGAGATGAACAGGTTGAACAGGTAGGCGGCGAAGTCGAGCGAGATCTCCATGCGGGTCAGGATCTGGTACAGCCACGGCAGTAGACCAACGGCGTTGGGGTACATGTCGCCTTCGTGGGTGAACTGGTAGGTGATCGGCACGGCCCAATCCGGCCCGAACACACCCGAGATGCCATCGCCGCCCGGGTCGTTGCCGAGCAGTGTGGGGCCGGGCCGCCGGGATGGGCCACCGAATCCGATGATCAGCTTGATTTCGTCGCGCCGGTCCTCGGGCCATTGCAGTAGCGCGGTGTTCACCACGTCATCGCCCATGCTGTAGCCGATCCAGATCTTGGGCACACCGACCATGGGCAGCGCCAGCCGTAGCAGCTCGGCGGCGCCCTCGGTGCGCGCGTCGACGTAGGAGTGCGTGGGGTCGCCCATCAGGAACGCATCGGTGCAGAACCCAACACCCTGTTGCATGAACCGTTTCGCCGGCGCCTTCGGCGCGACGAGCACGACACCGAGGCGGGTCTTGCAGTCGTAGGTGAGCACCCCGGGCTTGCTGTTGTACTTCGGATCTTCGTGCTCGGCGAGCCAGCGCTGCATGGTGCGCAAGGCCCGGTCGGTCGCCGCGTCGAAGACACCGGACTCGATCACGCCCTCGTCGTGCGCACCGCTGTTGGTGGCGTACGCGAACAACAGGCGGTGTTGTAGCTTGCCGATCTCGTCGGTCGGGCCCATCAGCGGATCGGCCAATTGCGGCTGTTGCCAGGCCATCATCATGCGTCCTTTCCGATTGGCGCGAACCCGTCGATGCCGAGGTGCTCGCCGATGACCGCGACGGCGTTGACGAGGGTGCGGTCGCCGAGTTGGGGCCATTGGATGCGCAGCTGGTCCCAGGTCTCGCGCACGTAATCGGGTGCGGGAGTGGTCGGCCAGGTCGGGGTCGATCCGGTGTCGGCATACTTGGCGACCGCGGCGGTGAACACATCCCACGGGAAGTTGTCACCGACATCGGTGTGTGTGCCGTCGCCGAGGACCTTGGTCACGTAGCGGTGATCGGAGATACCGGGCAGGCGGCCGGTGTACGGGGGTGCGATGACCCTCATGGCGATCCCGTACTTGCGGCAGTCCTGCACGGCCAGGTAGGCGGCCACGTCGATCGCGTGGGCTTGCTTCATCCACTGCTCGCGGGTCCAGCTCGCCCGTGATCCGGCGAAGCACAGGTTGATGCTGCGATTGTTGGCCGAGAGCACCGACCATGAAGCGCTGTCGGTGTCCACCACGTCAACGACGGTCACCCCGCCGTCGGATGCCTGGCTGATCGTGTAGTGGTAGGACACCTGGTTGGCCGGGTTGCCTAGGTACTTCGCCAGATCCTCGGCCGCCGAGTTGCCCCCGCCGCCCTCTTGAGTGTGCAGGAAAAAGGCGTCGATCTTGGTACCGCTGCGGCTCTGGCTGTTCGGTGAGTAGAGCCCGAATTCGTTGAAGTCAGGGCGGTTGTCGGTCGCGGGCACGGTGGTTCCTCCGTTGGTGGTGGGCCAGAACTTGTCCAGGTAGGGGGTGACGGTGGCGATACGCGACTTGATCTCGGTGAGGTACGCCTTGCGGCCGTGCTCGTACCAGTACTGGGCGCTGTCCCAGTTCGGGCGCTGTTGCATCCACGCGATGTTGAGCCAGATGTCGCTGCTGGCACCGGGCTTGCGGCGCCAGATATCGAGCTTGCCGAAGAACGCCTTGACCTGTGCCGCTGCGCCCTTGAATCGATCTGGGTAGCTGGCGTCCTGTTGGGCGACACCAAAAGTGGTGTACGTCGGGTCCCATATCGTCTCGTCCCACTCGGACTCCTGATAGAGCGTCGAGAGTTCGGCCAGGCATTCATCGCGCGTGTGGCCGCGTGCCTTGGCTTCGGCGACGATGAGTTGGGCCACTTGATCTTTGGTGGTCATCGCTTGAACCCCAGGAACTTGCTCACCAGATCGGGCAGCATCCGGGCTATCCGGGACGCAAGGTTGTCGAGCACCTTGTCGTCGAGGGTCCATGGCGTCAGATCGGTCACCTGGTCAACAATCTTGGGCACCTTGTCGATGGTGTCCCGGTAAGGTTCCAGATCGGTCAGCAGCCGAGACCGTAACCGGTCATAGAGCCGATCGGCGACCCAATCAATCAGCCGCCCTGCGATATTCACCATCGATATTTCCCTTCACCAATGCGCGGGTCGAATTTGTCCATGCGGTCGCTGACGTAGTGCGCGGCCCACCAGCCGATCCGGAAAGAGACGGCAGCTATTGCGACGTAAAATGCTGCATACCTTCCTAATTGGCCACTCATTCCGTGACCGCCCATTCCCGACGCGGTGAAGTTGCGAGCTGGAAGTTCCGGGTCAGGGGGTTCGCTGCGTGTAGTCGGCGCAGCTCGCCCAGAAGGCGCCGCGCGTCGTCCTCGTCGGCGGCGATCGACCGCACGCTCTGCCAGCGCTGCGGGTTGACCAGGTCGGCATCGATTAGGGCCTCGTGGGCACTCAATGCCTCGACGTATTGCGCTCTGATCGAGGCATTTTCGGCTTCTGCATCGGGATGCGACCCAAGTTCGACGTAGGTCGGCGGTTCGGGCTTGGCAGCGAGGATCTCGGGGTCGGGTGTGGCGGCTTCCCATTGCACTGCCCAATCGAGTTCAGACATGACAGTTCTCCTATGCGGCTAGCGGTGCGAGTGAGAGGGTGTCGGAGTTGATGCGGATGATGTCGCCGCTGGCGCCCGACTTGGATACGGTGGCCTGCGAGGACCACAAGAAATTTCCGGCCGTGGGGTGATCCCAGAACGACACCCCGGCAATGGTTTCCGTGGCACCGAGGGTGTGCTCGGGGGTGTTGGATTGGCTGATCGAACCGGCCGCAGCAGCGTTGAACGCACACGGGTAGCGGGTGGCCACCGAGGATGCGTTGGCTGTTCCGTTCGCGCCGGGATCGCCGGTGTGCATCTTGGCGTACACGGTTGCCGGTGGTGTGTAGGCCACGTTGCGGCAGATGTGATCGAGCAGTTTGTTCGCCAGGTACGACGAAATTCCCCAGGCCATAATGGGTTTCCCTTCTATTGGTAGGACCGGATATGGGCGACGCCCGTTCCGCCGAGGCGTCCGGGTTTGGCGATTCCGAAGACGCCGCCCGAGCCGGGACCGCCGCCACCTCCGGGCGCGTTGCCGTTAGTGTTGGTGCCTGCCTGTGCGCCGCCGGTGTAGGTCTGGCCGTTGATGGTGGTGTTGCCCGCAGCCTCGCCGGGCTGGTTGAGTCCGTTGCCGGCGTAGGCGCCTTTACCGCCGGCGCCGCCGGCACACGTGGTGGTGACCCCATCGATCAGGAACGTGGTGTCACCGCCGGCGCCGCCGTCCTTCTCCTTGGCCCCCGCGGCTCCGGGCGCGCCCACCATGCCGGTCAGGGTCAATGCGGAGCCGGGGATGTCGATGTTGCGGGCCACGGTGCGCGCATTCCATGCGCCTTTGCGGCCCCCTTGTGCGGTGGTGCCCAGGCCGCCGTCGCCGCCTCCCCCGCCGCCCCCGGCACCGCACCCCACGGCGTCCATGTAGTCGCAGTTGCGCACGATGTTGTGAGTGAACGCACCCGCGCTCGTGTAATTGGCCACGGCGGGCAGCCCGCCCGGCGGGTAGCCGAGGCTGCAGGCGCGCGCCATCGTCACCGTGAGTGCGGCGTCGATCTTGGCGACCCGCTCGATCACCAGCGCCGATGACATCGTGACGGTGCGTGTCAGATTGACGGGCAGCAGCTTGTCGAAGCTGATCACACGCGGCACCGTCACGTTGCGCGTCAAGTCGATCGGGGCTACCCGGGCCAGGTCGAGGGTGCCGGTCATACTCACGGCTTGCGCGAGATCGCACCCAACGACCTTGGCCAGGAACAGTGCCCGTTCCATGGAGACGGCCAGCGCGAGATCCTGTTGGAACGTGGCCTGTAGTTCCAGGTTCCGGGTCAGAAGAATTGGCCGATCGACGACCAGCTTGCACACCGCCTGTAGCGCCAGATCCCGGGATAGATGAATCGACTGCACCACCCCGAGCGCCTGCATGGCCGTCAGCTCGACCTCGCCGACGCACATAATCGCCAGCGATGCGTCTAAGCCGATTACCGCATGCCACCTACCGCCCGCCTGTGGCGCCGGTGCTACCGGATTGGGCGACCACCTACCGCCCGACTGCCGGGGAGGCACAGTCGGGTTTGGAGACCAGGGCATTTATGGGCCAGCGAAACCTATGCGCGAGACCACCTGCGCCTCTTCGGCATTCTCGGCGTCGCGAGTGCCGGTAATTTGCATCCAGGACGGGTTAGGCTTCCCGTCCGGGTCGAGCCCTCCGCGCTCTACCGTGAATGTGATACCGGGGAGTTCGGGCATGGTGAACGTTGTAGCCATCTGTTGCGCCTCTCTGGGTTATGCGATTCGGCGGCCATCGAATGTGGCGATGCCGGATAGGGCTGTGATGCTTCGCGACACAACCCTTTCCGAGCCCGTTGAGCCGTCGGACCGTACGTCGTAGTCGACCGCGATGAATCCCGGCTGCACCACATCTCCAGCCACAAGAGGGATCTCAAACGGGCAACCTGACACAATGGCGCCGGTGATCCGGGTGCCGTTCTTGTACACCACCCAATAGGGCACAGACGTACCCTTGGCAGTGACCGATCGGTACGTGGTGCTGATCCGGTACAGGCCGGTGGTGGCAATCTC